>JAFVVI010000011.1 GCA_017502265.1 Oscillospiraceae bacterium | reverse complement strand
TGGCTGTTTTTCGTTCTAAAACGCTTAAACAATTCCATTTTAATAATTGTCCAAGGTGTTACTTGTTCGTCTTTGCGTTATTCAATTTACAAGGTACATTTCGCTCAGGCCACTGCGTGGCGAGCTTGTTCATTCTATCACGCGTCTATTCGTTTGTCAACAACTATTTTGGATTTTTTTCAATATTTTTCTACAAGTTTATTTTTCCCCTATCCAATCCCGTAATTTGGGCAAATTTCCATGGACATCCAGGTACTGGGCGGCCTCTTTTACACGGCCGGCCGCCTCGCAGACGCACACTTTCACAGAATGCTTGATATGCTGGGCCAATTCCCCTACCCGGGATACTGCGTTTTCCGCCACAAGTAAAAATTCTGCAGTGTCCAGGTACACCACCGCTGCGGTCTTCTCCTTCAGATTTTCCAAAGCGCTTAAAAAATTCTCTCCTCTGCCCAGATCTCCGGTATCCGTCTCCAATACTACATTATTATCCTCCATATACATAGCAAAGGCCTGCACAGGACGCAGTTTGGCAATATCTGCCCGCTTCAAGGGCGCAAAACACAATGCGGCAATAATCAACGCGTAGATGAATTTTCTCATTGCTGATTTCTCCTGTCTAAGGGATTTAGTTTTTTGGTACGGAATTTCATTTTCTCTAAGCGACGGCGCAGAATCCGGCTGGTGGGAGAGAGATAGTTAATACCCAAACATTGCAGACCGGACAAATGGATGATTAGAATCAAAAGTCCTGCAGCCGTTCCGTACAGGCCGGCAATGGATGATAAAACAGCAATTCCAAATCGCCAGACACGCAGCGCATTTACCAGATCCCGGTTGGGCAGCACAAAACCACAGACACCGGCAATGGACACCATAATCAGCGCCACCGGTGAAATAAGGCCTGCCTCTACAGCTGCTGTACCCACCACAATACCGCCAATAACGGATACGGATTGGCCGATAGCCTGGGGAAGGTGGATGCCGGACTCCTGCAGCAATTCAAAAGCGATCAGCAGACCCAGCACTTCCGCAGCGGTAGAGAACGGCACCGCCTGCTTACTTTCTATAATAGATAAGAGCAGCGGCAGCGGGATCACCGCCTGATGAAAGGTTGCCAGCGCGATATAGATGCCCGGCAGCAGCAGGCCTGCCAGCAGCGCAAGATACCGTAAAATTCGCACGGCGGAAGCGCCGATATAATCCCTGCCCCGGTCTTCGGGACTTTCCATCAGATACATCAGATCTGCCGGCGCAAGGTAGCCTAATGGCAAGCCGTCTATAAGCAGACCTACCCGGCCATCCAGAATGCCTTGGCAGAATCGGTCGGATCGCTCGGTATATTGCATTAGCGGAAATGCCGTGGCGCGGGAGCCTGTCACATATTCCTCCACGGCTGCGGGACTGAGCAAGCCGTCAATGTGGATCTGCGAGAGGCGGTCTTTCATTTTGGTCACCAGTTCGGGGTTTGTGATCCCCTCCAGCCACACCACGCTCACATTGGTCAGCGACCGCTCACCCACCTGCGTTTCATAGATCCGCAGGTCCGGCGAACGAAGATGCCGCCGGATATAGCTGGTATTGGAACGGACTGTTTCCACAAATGCGTCTTTGGCGCCCTTGACGGTATTCTCCACCTCCGGAGCGGACGGGCCGCGCTTATCCGGTGTTTTTACCTCAAAGCCGATGGCGCCAGCACCCGGAAACAGAATAACACAAAACCCGTTGACCAACAAAAACGCAATCTGATTCAAATCTTTACAAGGAACGGCCACACTGTTATAAATCATACCGTCCAATGCATTACTATAGAGTTCTTGCATTGTGTCTGCCCGCAGATGCTGGGTGATGGGTTTAAAAATGTAATCAGATGCGTATGCGGCAGCAATCAGGCCGTCGATGGCATAGGCATAGACAGTAAATTCCCCGCAACGCAGCTCCCTGCGGATAAAATCCGCGGCATCCCGGAAGATATGGCTGATATTGGAATCGGTTATTTCCCCAATGTAAGTTTTTTCCTGCATCGTCTCACCTCCCGGGTAGTTTGCCCAATACCGCGCGGTTTATAATTGCAATTTCCGCCGGAAAGTGGTATAGTTATAATATTGTATATATTTTGGAGGAACTTCTATGTCTTCAGTGATCGCTGCCGTGTCCACCGGCAGTCAGATTTCAGCCATCGGCATTCTGCGGCTTACCGGCGACGGCTGCGCCCAGGTTGCCGGGAAGGTATTTACATCGAATAGTGGCCTGCCCCTGTGGGAAGCGCCCAACCGAAAATTGGTATTGGGTACTTTGCAGGATACACAGGGTCGTGTGATCGATCAGTGCATGGCCGTTTACACCCGGGCGCCCCACACCTACACCGGTGAGGATACGGTGGAATTCCACTGCCACGGCTCCCCTGCTGTATTGGCTGCCGGGCTGGATGCCTTGTTTGCCGCCGGCGCAGTACCTGCCAAGCGAGGTGAATTCACCAAGCGGGCATTTCTCAACGGGCAACTGGATCTGACACAGGCGGAAGCCGTGATCGATCTTATTGAGGCAGAGACTGCCGATGCCGCTGCAAACGCGGCAGGTCAGGTAGGTGGCCGTCTGCAAAAAAAGCTTGCGCCGATCTATGGAGCGCTTACCGATCTTTGCAGCCATTTTCATGCGGTTCTGGATTATCCTGATGAGGACATTGCGGATTTCGGTCTGGACAGCTACTACACCTCCCTGCGAAACAGCGCAAAACAGCTGCATGCTCTGCTGCAGACCTACGGACAGGGCCGCATCTTGAAACAGGGTGTGGCTGCTGCTATCGTCGGCAAACCCAATGTGGGAAAGTCCAGCCTGCTGAACGCCTTGGCTGGCTATGAACGGGTGATCGTCACAGAAATTGCCGGCACCACACGGGATACAGTGGAAGAATCCGTGATGCTGGGAGCTACCCGGCTGCGGCTCATCGACACTGCCGGCATCCGGCAGACTGATGACCGCATTGAGGCCATCGGCGTAGAGCGGTCCAAGCAGGCTGTGGAAAACGCTGATCTGGTGCTGTTTGTGTGCGACGGCTCGCAGCCACTTACCGACGAGGACAGAGAAGTTATCCATGTATGTCTGGACGCTGAGAATGCCATTGCCCTAATCAACAAGTCTGATCTGGGCAGCGCGGTCGTGCCTTCGGATCTGCCCTTTATGCAGGTGATCTCCGTTTGCACAAAGACCGGTGAGGGGCTGGACCAACTGGCCGATGCGGTGGATGTGATGTTTGCCGGCGACATACCCTGCGATGGCTCGATCCTTACCAACCCCCGGCAGTTTGATGCCATCCGGCGGGCGTACGAGGCAATGCTGGCTGCTTTGCAGGGATTAAAACTGGGACAGACGCCGGACGCAGTGCTGACCGATGTGGAGGCCGCTATGGAAGCGATGGGCGAAGTCACCGGCAACACCGTCCGGGAGGACATTACCGCAAGAATCTTCGAAAGATTCTGCGTAGGAAAATAATACAGGAGATTGCCACACCAGTGTGCACGCTGGTTCGCAATGACAAAGGTTATGATTTATTTAGATAATTCCGCCACCACAAGGCCTTGCCCCGAGGCAGTGGGGGCGATGACGGACGCATTGACTGCCCACTGGGCAAATCCCAGCGCCCTGTATGGCTTTGGTATCGAGACCGGCGCTTTGCTCCGGGGCGCAAGACAAAAGGTGGCTGCTGCCATGGGCGCTGAGCCGGACAGAGTATTCTTTACCTCCGGCGGCACAGAGGCCGACAACTGGGCCATTTTCAGCACCATTAAGCGCTATGGCCGCAGGAACAAGCACATCATCACCACGGTCATCGAGCATCACGCCATTTTGCGGTGTATGAACGAGCTGGAGCATCAAGGCTATGAGATTACCTATCTGCAGCCGGATGCCTTGGGAAACATCTCTATAGACGATCTGAAAGCTGCCCTGCGGAAGGATACAGCGCTGGTTTCCATTATGATGGTCAACAATGAGACCGGCGCGGTGATGCCCATTGCCCAGATGGCAAAGCTGACCAAAAAGCTTGCCCCCGATGCCATTTTCCACACCGACGCGGTACAGGGATTTCTGAAGATCCCCTTTTCTGCAAAAACATTGGGCGCGGATCTGATTTCCGTGTCCTCCCACAAGGTCCACGGACCAAAAGGCGCAGGCGCATTATACATCAGTCCCCGGCTGAAGGCGTTCCCGCCCCTGCTCTTTGGCGGCGGACAGGAATCCGGATTCCGCAGCGGCACTGAGGGCACACCGGCCATCTTTGGCTTTGCCGCCGCCTGTGAAGCCTGCAAGGCGACCCTGCAGGCGGATATTTCCCGGGAAAAGGCGTTGCTGGATGCATTGATTGAGAGACTCAGCAAACTGGATGGACTTCAGATCAACGGCACTCACGATGCGCCCCACATTCTCTCCCTTTCTATTCCCGGTCTGCCCACCCAGAACTCCATCAACATTTTACAGGACGCCGGAATTTGTGTATCCGCCGGTTCTGCCTGCGCCAAAGGCCACCGAAGCCATGTGATGACCGCTATGGGGTTAAAGCCGGAGGTTATTGACGGCGCGTTCCGTGTCTCCATCTGCCGGGACACCACCCAAGAGGAACTGAACAAGCTGGCTGATGTAATTGAAAACCAACTTTTGCCCCGGGCAAGAGCATAAAAAACGCGTGTCTTTTGACACGCGTTTTTTATATGAGTTTTTGGATGTCCGGCTGCAATGCAGCCATATTCGATAACTGTTCCGTTTTCAACAATGTTGCGCCTAACTGCTGCAGTTCCAAGGAAGCGGCGCTGCCGTCATCAAAGCAGAACACCGGACTCCAGCCATTTCGCAGGTTGCGGGTCGTACCGTCCCAAGTGCCGCCGGCTCCGGCAGTACATTGAGCCACCAGGGTTAAATACCCCAGCGCGTGGATCACCCGATTGCGGCTCAATGCTCTCTGGCTGGAAAATGGCAAATCGTAGCTATCCTCCGACAGATACAGGACATTCTTTCGGATGGGGTATTTATACAGTTCGTCAGCAACCACGCAGATCACCTTACCTCCGGATGCCAAGCAGGCCTCCTGGGCTGCGCGGTCTGCCCCTCTGGCATCGCCAGAGACCAATGTAATGCCCTGCCGGGCAGCTTCATAGCCGGCCATTTCCGCAAAGATGCGGTTGTTGGACATGATATCCCGGCTGCCTACAAGGGATATTGTTTGGCTGGAGAGGATATTTAGATCACCCTTTGCCCAGAGGCAACCCGGCGCATCCAGTCCCAGCCGCTTGCGGACTGCATAAGGGTATGCCTGGCTCACGCGGGTAACAGGAATGCAGTCCAGCTGCCTGCCGCGGCTTACATACCGCTGCAAAGCAGCATTTCCCTCCAGCAAGCATACAATCCGCTCCGCCATCTGCATATCATAACCCAATTTCATAAGATCCGCAGCGCACAACTCCCGATCCTCCATCGGCTGATCCATCTTTTCTGCGCGGTCAGCAAGGGTTCGGAACTGGGCAACCGACAGAGGTTTTCTATTGGGATCTCCCAAAGGGCTGGTCAGCAGCAGGAAACCCCGTTCCCGGGCCGTCAACGAAACCGCTTCTTTACCACCGGCACTTTGATCTCCTCTTGGGTTAAAGTGCCGTCAGCGCCCAGAAGCATGGGGGTAATTTGATAATTGGAGTATTTTGCGATTTCATCCAGCTTTGCCTTTTCAGGGAAGTTGCCGATGATAGACCAGGCAACGCCCTTACGCTTAGCCCGGCCTGTTCTGCCGATACGGTGGACATAGTACTCATTTTCTTCCGGGACATCGAAGTTAATAACGCAATCCACATCGTCCACATCAATGCCTCGGGAGGCAACATCGGTCGCGATCAGGATCGCCAGCTTGCCGTCACGGTAGCGCTGCATGGTCTTTTCCCGCTGACTCTGGCGGATATCGCCGTGAATGCAGTCACAATCGGCGCCGGCCCGCTGAAAATCATCGCTAAGCCGCTGGCACATATGCTTGGTATTGCAGAAAATCATCACCCGCTCGTAGCCCTGTGTTCGGATCAGACGCAGGGCGGTCTCCGCCTTTTCCAGGGGCGAGACCGTAATGGAATACTGGGCGATATCCGGGCGGTCCTCCTGTTTGGGCTCAACGGTAATCTCCACCTCGTCCCGCTGGTACATCCAGGAGACTGTCATAACCTCCTGGGAGATGGTTGCGGAGAACAGGCCCAGATTCTTGCGGTTTTTCACCTTTTCAATGATCCGGGTCACATCCTTGAAAAATCCCATATCCAGCATCCGGTCTGCTTCGTCCAGTACCACGGTCTGGATCTTATCCAGGCGGATATTCTTGCGGTTATAATGGTCCATCAATCGGCCGGGAGTAGCCACCACGATCTGGGGCTTTTTCTCCAGCTGCTTGGCCTGGCCCACAATGCCGGCGCCGCCGTACAGCACCGCCACGCGAATCCCCTGGTAATAGGTGAGCAGGCCACGCAATTCCTCACCGATCTGAATGGCCAGTTCCCGGGTGGGGGCAAGAATCAACCCCTGCACTTCCTCGCAATCCGTATCCACATGCTCAATCATAGGAATGCCGAATGCAAAGGTTTTGCCGGTACCGGTAGGGGCTTTTGCAATCACATCTTTCCATTGCATAAACTCAGGGATCGCCTTAGCCTGAATGGTGGTGGGATAGCCGTATCCCTTTTTCTCCAGAGCCTTCAGCATCGCCTCCGACAGGCCAAGGTCCCGAAATGTCAACATATTTTCTTCCATATTGCAGCATCCTTTTTCTTTTGTTGGTACTATCTTAGCAGATTATTTCTTTTTTTGCAACCATTCCCCTGTGGACAAACGGCACAAAATATGCTATATTTTAAGGTGGTAATTTATATGCGCAATAATCGGAAAAGGAGTTTGCAAAAAATGGGCAAGCTAATTGTAATTGAAGGTACCGACGGTTCTGGAAAATCTACCCAGTTCCGTATGATGTCCCAGCACCTGGAAAAAGATAATATTGCATTTAAGCATCTGGTATTCCCCCGGTATGCCGAGGAAAGCTCTGCGCTGATCCGTATGTATTTGGGCGGCCAGTTCGGCAGCAAGCCCTCTGATGTAAACGCCTATGCTGCATCTGCTTTCTACGCAGTAGACCGATACGCATCCTACAAGATGGATTGGGGTCAGTGGTATGAAGCAGGCGGATTGATACTGTCCGACCGGTACACCACCTCCAATGCGGTCCATCAGGCCTCCAAAGAGCCCGATGGCAAGCGGGAGGATTATCTGCACTGGCTTTATGATTTTGAGTACGCAAAGCTGGGCCTGCCTAAGCCGGATCTTGTGATCTATCTGGATGTGCCCACCGACTTTACCGAAAAACTCCTGCGCCACCGGGAGGCGGACACCAACACCAAAGCGGATATTCACGAGCAGGATATGCAGTATCTTGCCACCTGCCGCCAGACCGGTCGGGCCGCTGCGGAATACTACGGCTGGACTGTGATCCAATGCGTCAAGGACGGCGCAATGCGGACCATTGAGGACATTCACAACGAGATCTATGGACACGTTTGCAAGTGTCTGGAGGGATAAAATATGGTATATGTATTGCTGGGCACGGGCTTTGAAGAAATGGAAGCCATCGCTCCCATTGACTTGCTGCGCCGGGCCGGAATTCCGGTACTGACCGTGGGCGTGACAGGTAAAACTGTTTACGGCGGTCATAATATCGGCGTAGAAGCAGATATTACCCTTGAGGAAATGGATCTGACGGATCTGGATATGATCGTGCTGCCCGGCGGTCTGGGCGGTGTCGCCTCTGCCCGGGCCAGCCAGAAGGCATTGGATGCCCTGCGTTTTGCCTGGGAAAATGAAAAATTCGTCGCGGCTATCTGCGCCGGACCTACCGTTCTTGCAGATCTGCACATCACAGATGACAAGAATGTGACCTGCTACCCCGGCTGCGAGGGTGGTATGGGCAACGCAAAGGTGTGTGATACAGCACCCTGCGTTCGGGACGGCAAGCTGATTACCGGCGCATCTGCCGGCTGCGCCATTCCCTTTGCCCTGATGCTGATTGAAGCATTGAAAGGACCGGAACAGGCAGAGGCTATCGCCAAACAGATCGTGATCCGCTGACAGGAGGAAAACCTATGGAAAACAACAACCGGAATACACCCAACTCGGGTCTGACACCGGAAAATTTAAAATGGCTGGAAGAGATGATGGAGTCCAACGCTCCTGCTCCGGAACCGACCCCGGAGCCTATCGTGGAAAAAACCGCCGAGGAATTGGAAATCGATAATATTCTGTCCACGGACTGGGACAATATCATGCTGCCGGAGGAATCTGCTGGGGAAACCGCCCCTGTTCAGCAGACACAGGAAGCCGAAGAATCTGCACCTGAACCGGAGCAGCCGGCAAAAGGCCGCAAAGATATCCCCAAAAAGGGCCGCCCCAAGAAGAAGGACGGCTATGGATTATTGGGTATCCCCCATGTTTTTGCCACAATTATCTGGCTGGCGTTGATTTTGGCAATCGGTGTCTCTTTGGGCCGGGTGCTTTGGGTCTGCTGCGCAGATGTGATGGCTTTCGGCAAGGATGATCAGAAGGTGACCATTACCATTACCGCCGAGGATAACATTGACACTATCTCCAAAAAACTGGGGCAAGCAAACCTTGTCCGGTATCCCAATTTGTTTAAATTATTTGCCGAGATTACCGGCAAGGACGAGGATATCTGCGTAGGCACTTTTACCCTCTCCCCCCAGCTGGATTACAACGCGATGATCAATGCGATGTACAGCAGTTCTTCCAAACGTGGCGTTGTGGACGTCATGTTCCCGGAAGGCTACAACTGCGCCCAAATCTTTAAAACATTAGAGACCAAGGGCGTATGTACGGCAGCAGAGCTTGAAGAATACGCCGCCAATGGTGAGCTGAAGGAATACTGGTTCTTAGAGGGTGTTCCCCGCGGGGACAAATACTGTCTGGAGGGCTATCTGGCGCCTGACACCTACTCTTTCTATCTCAACGACAGTCCCCGCCGTGTGCTGGAAAAACTGCTTAACGAGTTTGACGATCGGTTTACCGATAAGATGAAAGAGGATTTGAAGACCATTCAGAATACCTTTGCAGCCATGCTGCGATCCAAAGGCTTTAATGCAGCCTATATCCAGGAGCATACTTTGACGCTGCACCAGGTGGTAACCCTGGCATCCGTTGTACAGAAAGAAGCCGCCTCAGTAAACGAAGGCTTTGATATCGCTTCCGTTTTCTACAACCGACTCAGTAATCCCAGCATTCTTTCCCTGGGCGCTGATGCCACCGTATACTATGCAATCGGTGATTATTTTGGCGAGATCGACGAACTGACCGCCGAGCATCTGAATGCAGACAGTCCCTACAACACCCGTAAGAACCAAGGTATCCCTCCCGGACCGATCTGCAATATGGGCGTACAGGCGCTGTATGCCGCGCTTGAGCCCAACGACACCAACTACAACTACTTTGTATATGACAGGAACGAGTCTGCCCATCGCTTTGCCGTTACCGAAAGCGAGCATAACAAAAATGTGGCGGAACTGATGGGGTAAGACATGGCAAAATTAGAATTACTCAGCCCTGCCGGAGATATGGAACGGCTGCAAATGGCCGTTCTCTACGGCGCAGATGCGGTGTATCTGGCAGGTACGGACTTTGGTATGCGCTCCTTTGCGGGGAATTTCACCCCGGAGGAGCTGCCCAAAGCGGTAGAATTTGCCCATAGCCACGGCGTAAAGGTACATGTCACCGTCAACACCATGCCCCGCAACGAAGAGATCGCTGCCCTGCCCCCCTATTTGGAGCGGCTGCAGGATGCGGAGGTAGATGCGCTGATTGTTGCGGATATGGGCGCATTTACACTGGCCGGAAAATACGCGCCAAAATGCCAACGGCATATCTCTACCCAGCAGTCCATCGCCAACTACGAATGCGCCCAGGCCTGGTATGATTTGGGCGCAAAGCGGGTGGTGCTGGCAAGAGAATTGAGTCTTGAAGAGATCCGCACTATCCGGGAAAAGACCGACAAGGATCTGGAAATTGAAACCTTCGGCCACGGCGCGATGTGCGTCAGCTACTCCGGCAGATGTCTGCTCAGCAACTATATGACCGGCCGGGATTCCAACCGGGGCGCCTGTGCCCAGCCCTGCCGCTACCAATACGCGCTGATGGAAGAAAAACGGCCCGGGGAATACTTCCCTGTTTTCGAGGATGAAAAGGGCACATACATTATGAACTCCCGGGATATGTGTACCATTGACCATCTGCAGGATCTGACGGATGCAGGCATTGACTGCATCAAGATCGAAGGCCGGGCAAAATCCGCCTATTACGCCGCCATCGTCACCGGCGCTTACCGTCACGCGATCGACGATATTGCTGCCGGCCGGCCCATTGATCCTGTTTGGCGGGACGAGGTGGAGCATGTGAGCCATCGGTACTACTCTACAGGCTTTTATTACGGCTACCCCGGTCAGTACACAGACCATTCCCGGTACATACGCCAGTGGCAGATCTGCGCCATTGTGGAAAGCTGCGACGACAAGGGCCTTGCCCTGTGCAGCCTGCGGAACAAATTCTCCAAGGGCGATGCATTGGAGGCAGTGGGCCCGGATATGCGCCCCTTCCCCTTTACCGTCGGGGATATGCAAACCCTGGACGGCGAGGCCCTGGACGAACCGAGAACGCCGCAAATGCAATTTTATCTGCAATTGCCGAAACCTGTGCCTGCTATGAGCATTCTCCGCAGACAGGTAGAGCTCTCCGGAAGATAACAGTTAAGCACTCTGCAAATTTTTGCAGAGTGCTTTTCTTGCATAAAAAAGGCGGGAAGAAATTCCCGCCTTTTTATTTGCTTGAAGCCTTTACTTCTTGATATTCTTCTTGGCATTGCGGACAGCGATGATCCGGTTCATTTCGTTATAAACGATCATATAACCTTCGTCAACGCCCATGCCGGGCTTTGCAAGGATCTGTACCGGCTGGGTAGCCATTGCGCAGTGGACGCAGACCTGTGCGCTGCGGTCGGTCTCATTACAGGTACCGCCCTGGTAAGCGCCGATGCCCTTTTCCTTGCAGTAGAGAACTGCCTCGATGGTGTTATTGATACCGCCCAGGTCAGGTGTCTTAATCTGCACCATGTGGCCGGCCTTATTGTCAGCAAACAGCTTGATGTCTTCCAAGGTGTTGCACCACTCGTCAGCAACCAGCTCCACATCACAACCACGGGCATCCAGCTCAGCGGTCAAACCGGCCAGCGCCTTCATCTGGGTGGGAACATCTACATCGCAGTCCATAGGACCTTCGATACGCAGGTGGAAGGGCTTTGCGATCTTACCCAGCTTCTCAATATAGTCAGCCATGGCCTTATAGTTGGTATTGCCGAATGCAGCGCCGATGGTGCCGTAAACATCAATATGGAACACCGGTGCATAGCTGTCATCCGTACGGTTGGCCAGAATGCGGTCCCGCAGCCAAGCCACATACTCTTCCAGCTTTTCGCCATTCTTGCCCAGCTTGGTCTCAACATTGTTGATGAGGGCGTGGGGCAGAACCTGAGCGCCCTTGATAATCATCTTGTCGGCGTTGTCATAGCGGTCATCGCCAGACTGGGTGAAGATAGCGATGGGGTTATCGGAAACGCAGCAACCATACTCATCGGCCACAACTTCGCACATCAAACGGCCGCTTGCCTTAGCAACGGCATCCAGGATGGCCTGGGAAACGCCGTAGCGAATAGCGGTATGCAGGCGCTTGCCCTCGACCTCGATGGCTTCCATCATTTTGCACAGACCGCGGAAGTCAGCGGCTTCCTTGCCCACCAGCTGGGGCTTGATGTACTTGTCGATCACAGGAATGAAGTCCTCAGCCAGGAACAGAGGATCCCGTCCGCCGGCGCCGGAATACTGCACGGCAGCGCAGTCGCCGTAAGCCACCTGGCCGTCTTCCAGAATGATCATAACAGAGATGGATTCGCCTGCCTGACGAATAGAACGGAAGCCATCAGTCACAGGCTTGCCAACATAGAAAATGCCGTCGTGGTCAGCGCCGCCCTTGATGGCGCGCTGATCGTCAAAGTAGAAGCCGGTACGGCCGGCAGAACAAACAACATCAATGATTTTCATTGTAAATTCCTCCTGAATATTGATCTTAGTATCTGGGGCGGCCCACCAGACGGCCCTTACCGATGGCGTAGACATCATCAATCACCATCTGGAAGGAAGCCTTCCGATTCTCAGCCTGGGCGCGCAGGTTGATCTTGGCCTCGTGGAAATCCTTCAGGTCCTTGCTGAAGGGCAGGTTGCCGGTATTGAGAATACGGACAGCGCCGTCGTTATCGCGGCAGGGCAGCATAATGCCCTTATTGTAACGGCAGGGTGCAAAGGGTACGTCCAGGACACCTGCCTCAACACCCCGACAAACACCCACAGCGATATCGCCGTTACCCAGTTCGAAGCACTTATCTACGATCGCCCGGGTCTCCTGATGGATGATCTCCTTCTCTTCTTCCAGGCGGACATCGGTGAAGGTCTGGTCAGAGAGCATATTGACCACCTGCTTGGTGCAGCGCAGGCCCTGTGCGTTGGCTTCCATCGTGGGGATACCAACAGCCTCGTGGGGAGTCTTGACGATGACCTTGGTTGCCTTGGAAAGAGCTGCAGTCAAGCTGCCGGAAGAAATAACGCCAAAGGCCTTGGCCTCATCTGCAGGGAAGCCGCCCATCCACTGGTGCAGCACGGTGGTGACCTGTACATCGCTGTAGCCGTACTTCTGCAGGTACTCGTCGGTCAGCTCTTCCAGGGTGCGGATAGCTGCAATATCCTGCACCAGGTTACCGCACTGGCCATAGCCGACAGTGATGTTCTTAACGCCCTGCTCAGCAGCCAGCAACGCCTCAATGATAGCCGCTGCATGGGAAATACAGGGAGGCACCAGTGTGCCGGTCAGAGGGCCGTAGGGCTCACGGTTGATGGAAACGCCCATTTCCTCGTACAGGCCGGTCAGACGGTCCACATACTGCCAGTCACGGATGGTGCGCTCCATGGGAACATTCTTACAGTAAGGCAGGTTGTAGGAGATGCCGCCGCCCTCATAGCTGGTAAAACCACCGGCAAAGGTGATTTCGGTCAGCAGACGGGCATCGGGTGTGCCGTGACGGACCTGCATAGGTACATTGACACTTTCAATAACCTGACGGCACTTGGCAACGCCGTGGTTGACGGCGGGGAAGCCGTTCATCATTGCCCGACCCAGACGAACGGACTCGGCAATACCATTCTCGGCTTCTTCGTAGCGATTCTGACGGGTATAGCTGTCGATGGTGGAGGGCAGCAGGTCAGCTTCGCCTTCCTTTTCCAGATACTGCATCAGCTTGATGTGCTCTTCCACAACAGGAACGCCGGCCCGGGGCTGTACCAAGGTCTTACCGGCCTTCTTGGCGTCCAGCAGCTTCTTGCCGAAATTCCGGCTGACCGGCATTGCCTTATGATAGGCAATAGCCTCCTCAAGATCAACATCCTTACCCGTGGGCCACTGGTTCAGCACTTCCTGACGCAGTTTCTGAAACTCGCCTTCGGGAATCCGCTTGTTCTGAATTTCCATAAAACTCTAACTCCTTTTTCATGATTCGCAACGCCGTCTTGGGGTAATGCTGGGAAAGCAATCCCATTGCGGCTAAGATATATGTTCTGTCTACCCACACATCGGCCTGCTTGGGACGCAGGGATGCGGGTTTTTTGGGGGAATACTGGGCGAAAGCTGCGATCTGCTCGGTTCTTGCCGTATGGATCAGGCTGCCGCCGGTGACCACGATCTGCTGTACCTTGGTAAGGTTTTTACCCTCCTGCACAAAGGTCTGGCCCATCATGGTATAAGTCTCTTCGATAGTGCCTGCGTGGCGGGTCACTGCCTCTTCGATGGCCAAAGATGCAAGCGCAAAATCCAGCGCCTCCAGTTCTGGGTCACCGTTTGGCACCTTGTCGGTGTGTTCTTTCAGATCGGCAATCAGTTCCTCGGCCCGCTGACAGGTCAGGCCGGACAGGCGGCTCACCCGGTCAATTCCGGCAGCATCCACGATACCCTGAATGCTGTAGCGCATACCGATATCACCTTCCACCGTACGCTTGGCGTAGGGCTCCGGTAGACCTTTGTACACCGTATTCATATGCTCCGGCATACCGTCTGCCACAGAATACACATCGGTAGTAGCGCCGCCCACATCTACGGCCACCAGTTCGCCGATTCCCGGCTCACCGTCGCAGCCCTGGGCCAGCAACTCCATTGCCTGGAGCACTGCAGAGGGCGTGGGCATCATAATATCGGACAAAAGCTCTGTTGCTTTAGAAAGACCCTTGGCCTGAATGATGCGGTTTAAGAATATCTCCCGGATCTGCTTCTGGGTTTCTTCAATCTTCAGAACGCCAAACTTCGGCATCACATTGGGACACACATACACATCGCAGCCTTCCAGGATCCTCTGGCATTGTCTTGCCGCTGTACGGTTACCGGCGATGACGACGGGAAATGTGGGTTTGATACTTGCCAGCATCCTGGCATTGTGGAGGATACACTCGGTGTTGCCGCCATCTGTACCGCCCACCAGCAGGAAAATATCCGGGTTACTGTCCTGAATATCCTGCAAATCGTCCTCTGTCAGCTGAAAGGCATAAACGCCTACCACCTTGGCGCCTGCGCCCAAGCTTGCCAGTCTTGCCGCTTCACCGGTCAGCTCCGGCACCAGTCCGCTGGTAACCATACGCAGACCGCCGGCTGCGGAGGAACAGGTATAGCATTCATCATAGGTGCTGTGCCCGGTCTTCTTATTGAGCGCTGCAAGGCCAGCCTTTAAGCCGTCATTAATATCGGTCTGGACGGTGGTGTAGGCCGCTGCCGTTCCCAACAGGGTCTCATTGTCCACATCCACGGCCGTAAGTTTTGTGTAGGTGCTTCCAAAATCGATCAGCAGGACCGTTTTCACACCTGCTCACCGTCCATATGTAACAACTCACGCAGCGCTTCGATGGTAGTCTCGGGAGCGGTGCCGGGAGGGAATGCGCGGTCGAAGCCCATATCCTTGAAACGCTTTTCTACCTCTTCGAACTTCTGCTTACCAATTACGATGTTACCGCCAACCACCAGGGGGATGCCCTTCAGGCCGGCCTCGTCGCACTTCTGACGCATACCGCGGCAGTCCAGCTCTCCCTGTCCGTACAGGGAGGAGACCACGATGGCATCTGCGGCCGATTCGATAGCTGCGGCGATATACTCCTCCTGGGAGACCATAACGCCCAGATTCACTACCTCAAAACCAGCTTCTGTAAATGCATGGTAGAGAATCTTATTGCCCACGGCATGGACATCTGCGCCAATGACGCCGATCACCAGCACTTTCTTCTTGTTTTCCACAATCATACACCTCATATCCATTCCAGTATTCTGGATTGTTCTACATCTATATAGTATAATGATATAGTTCTTTTGTCAAGAAATCTTTTACAATATCTCACTGAAAAAATGCACAAAATATCCTCTAAAATTTTATAAAAAGCCCCCGCTTTCCGGCATTTTGCCTGCGCAGAAAGCGGGGGGTGTATCATTGGGAAACGCCGGTACGGCAGCGTTGCCCCTATATTGTTCTTTCCTCTAAGATCCGGCGGGTTTTTTCCTGGAGATACAGGAATGAACCGGCATCCATTTCATAGCTGCACTCAATTTTCGCGCCTGTAAAGGCATTCAAAAGCTGCGCTTCCTTCCCAGAGCAGTACTTCTCATAATTCTGAGGCAGCAATACTACATCCAGGTCCTGTAAATAGGCTCGCATATCCAATCCGCCAGAAAACATTTCCGGTTTTTGCAACTGCACATTATCCGAATATTCCAGACAGTTGCGGTACAAAAGCTGGCCAAAGCGCTGGCTATAACACAAAATACCTACCCGTTTGCCCCGTTTGATCTTGATGATCTCTGCCATGCACTGGGGCTTCAGGCGCAGCGCAACCTTGGCAAGTCGCTTGCCCGCCGGAATCACCTGCTCCAAATAGGATGCATGTTCCATTGTGGTTACGATCAGATCCAAGGAGTCATCCAGCTTATAGGGGTACTGTTCAATGCTTTCCAGCAGATGTGAATACAGGTCGATACCGCTGATGGTCCGCAGCTGATCTGCCATACAGGAAAGATTTTCCGAATTACATTCTACCAACGCTACCTTCACGCGGGATTCCTGCTCCGACCGCTCCCGCAGCTTCAAATTCAGAAAAATATTGATCTCTGCAGCCGTAAAACCCATATCCTCCAGCTGCTCCAGCAGAGTGTCGATAGCTGCCATAGCCTGCTCTCTGCTGCTGCCGGACTGAGAGGGTCGATACCGGACAAATGTGCCTCTGCCCTGCACTTTTTCCACCAGGCCCAGCCGTTCCAATTCATCGTAGGCCCGTTTGATTGTACCTCTGGCCACGCCCAATTCCTCAGACAGTTCCTGCACAGTAGGCAACTGTTCCCGGGGCGCAAGAGTTCCTTTATTTACCGCTGCGCGGATTGCATCCACCAACTGGCGATAAATAGGGATATCCAGTTCCGGGTTTATAAAAAAAACGCAATTCATCACATCAACCTTCCAAGTTTATTTGGTGGGTACATTATAAATAGAGTCCTGCAGCTGGCCATAGCGGTCAATTACCTCCGCCACCACCCGGTCGCCCTTGGCAAGGGTCTTGGGAGTTCCGGTGATCCGCTCGGTCTTTTCCTTTAATTCGCGAATATCCACAACCGGCAGGCCGGCAGCCATCAGCCGCTGCTGCAACTCCTGATTCTTGGGATTGACCGCAATGCCGCCCTGGGTGACCAAAACATCAATATCCTTACCCGGTGTAGAAACGCAGGTTACCTTATCCGTAACGATGGGAAGTCTTGCCCGGAACATAGGCGCGATAATCATAGAAAGCTTGGCGCCTGCGGCTGTATCACTATGGCCGCCGGAACCGCCCATAATATAGCCATTGGAATCGGTATGGACATTGACATTAAAGTCCGTATCAATCTGGGTGGCGCCCAAAATGACCACATCCAGGCTGTCCACTGCCGCGCTGCGGCTGCTGGGGCTGGCGTACTGCATAGCAGAGATCTCCAGATGGCGGGGATCGGTGCGGATGGACTCCACCGCTTTCAAATCAAAGCACTGCACATCCATCAGATTGCGGAAGCAACCGGCCTGCAGCATCTCCACCATATAACCGGTAATACCGCCCATACCAAAGCTGCCCTGGATTTTCTTCTCCAGCATAATGTCCTTCAGGAATTTGGCCGCTGCCAAGGATGCGCCGCCAGCGCCGGTCTGGAAGGAGAAGCCGTCCTTCAACAAGCCGGAGGCTTCGATCACACGAGCTGCGTGAGCAGCCATAACCAGGCCAACGGGGTCACGGGTAATCTGCGTCGTGCCGGATACGATACCCTTGGGGTCGCCAATGGCATCCACTGTCACCACATAATCCACATAATCCTCGGAAATAGAGAAGTCCTGCAGGGGGTAGGCCACCAGATTATCGGTAATGACAACCACTTTTTTGGCATACATTGCATCGGCAAAGGCGTAGCCCAAACTGCCGCAGGCAGATTTGCCGTACTTACCGGAGCAGTTGCCCATAGGGTCTGCGGTAGGCGCAGCGATAAAAGCCACATCGATGGGCGTACGACCCAGAGCTATGTCACTGGGGCGGCCACCGTGGGTGCGGAACTGCACAGGCTTTTGCATAATCCCCTGGCTGATGGCCCGGCCGACACCCGCTGCAATATAGTCAGCGGAGATACCGGTTACCACGCCATTTTTGATATGCTCCAAAATGGGCATATGGGCATCGAACAGAGAGCTGGCGTTTACATTCAGATCCCGGATTCCCAGGCCTGCGATCTGCTCCATCACCATATTCAGCACAAAGTCACCGTTGCGCAGGTGGTGATGGAAAGAAATCGTCATACCGTCTTTCAGGCCGGACAGTTTAACGGCTTCTTGAATGGATTTTACTAATTTATCCATTATGCTTCCTCCCTTCCAAGGCCCAGAGCCATAGCCATTGAAATGGTCTGCTGGGCGCGGGTGACGATGGGGGCGTCGATCATCTTGCCCCGCAGGGAAATAGCGCCCTTGCCCTGCTTTTTCGCAAGAGCAATCGCGTCGAGAACCTCATAGGCATAATCGATCTCGCTCTGGGTAGGGCTGAAGACTTCGTTGATAACCTCCACATGGCGGGGAGAGATAGATACTTTACCGGAGAATCCCAGATCCTTGGCAAAGGCCGCGTCTTCCCGGATACCAATATCGTCATTTATATCGATGAAGGGGGTATCGTACACTTCCACGCCGGCGGCCCGGGCAGCCATTACCAACCGGGTGCGGGCATAGAAGATCTCCTTGCTTTCCTTGGTGCGCTTGCACTGCAGGTCAGTGGTCAGATCCTCCGCGCCTAAAAACAGCGCGCGGACGCGCTTGGCAGCAGTGGCAATACTGAAGGCATTCTCAACGCCCATAGCGGTTTCGATCAAGGGCATCAGAGCCACAGTGTTGGGCTCCATACCCAACTGCTGCTCCAACTCAGTCAGATAAGCATCAACCGCCTGTGCATCGGCAGCCGCGCCGGTCTTAGGCAGCAGGATCATATCCGGCTTCCAGGGCAGGATGGTAGACAAGTCCTTTTTCCAATAGGGGGTATCGATGGAATTGATCCGGACGATTCTTTCACAGCCGCCAAAGTCCATATACCGCAGTGTATTGCGGACCAGAATTCTGGCAGCGTCCTTCTCCGCAGGAGAGACCGCATCCTCTAAGTCAAAAATGATGGCATCAGCGCCCAAGCAATTGCCGTTAATGAGCATATTGGGGTTATTGCCCGGCAAAAAAAGCATAGATCTGCGCATTACACATTCCCCTTTCCCCGCAGGGCGGCAGTTTCCACTCTGGCGCGAAGTACGCATTCCAACGCGCCCCGGTCCACAATCCGAACATTGGCGTTATCCACCTGCTGTTCCTGCAGCACCTCCAGCACCACAGCGCGAATAGCATCACCAAACTGCTGAACTACAACAGATTCCAAAGATATCTCCAATGTACCATTACCCGGCGCGATCTCTACATACACATCGCTGGATTCCATAGTTCCGGCAGATGCAATTTGCTTAATGTCCATATTGTATGCATATCTCCCTTCCAATTTGACAAATTGATATATAACAATTTCTCTTATTGTATAACACAATTTTATTTTTTTCAATTCTTTTTTAGAAAATTTCTTTGCAATAAGTCCACAATGTTGTATAATAATTAAAAAAGAAAGGTGATAGCTATGGATGTTGAATTGTTGCCGGCACTGTCCGGGCGAAAATCAGAGCAGTGGGCGCAGCTTTTGGAACGCTGCGGTCTGACACCGGACCGGCAGGTGGACACAACTTTGCTGATCTGGGAGGATGAAGAACTGATCGCAACCGGCTCCCGATTGGGTAATCTTCTGAAATGCATCGCTGTGGATACCAGCCATCAAGGGCAGGATCTGACAGCCACAGTGCTTACCTACCTGCGGCAGGATGCCCTGCAGGCCGGTCACCGGCATCTGTTTCTATACACAAAGCCCCGGAATAAGCAACTATTTGCATCGCTGTTTTTCTATCCCATTGCCCAGACAGAATCCGTTTTACTGATGGAAAACAAGCCGGGTGGTATTGGAGAATTCTTGGACTCTCTGCCGGTTTCGGCTACAAGCGGTACAGTAGGCGCGGTAGTAATGAACTGCAATCCCTTTACATTGGGTCACCGCTATTTGATCGAAACTGCCGCCAAGGATTGCGATCGACTTTATGTGTTCGTTTTGTCGGAGGACAAAAGCCACTTCCGGGCTCAGGACCGTATGGCTATGGTCCAGGCCGGCACCGCCGACCTTTCCAATGTGACAGTTCTTCCCACAGGGCCGTACCTCATTTCCTCTGCCACCTTCCCTACTTATTTCTTAAAAGAACAGGCGCAAATACAGGACGCCCAATGCGAATTGGATGTGGCGGTGTTTTCTGCTTACTATGCCCCCAAATTCGGAATCACCCGGCGGTATGTTGGCACAGAGCCTTTTTGCGGAGTCACCGCCCAATATAACCGCGCTTTGGAAAGCTTACTGCCGACCCATGGCATTACCCTGTGTCAAATCCCCAGATTGGAGTCCGGCAGCGCGCCCATCAGCGCCTCTGCCGTTCGGGAACTGCTATCTGCAGGCAACCGGGAAGCCATTGCTTCGCTGGTGCCGAAATCCACCTATGATTATCTTTTGGAACACGATTTACTTTAAGGAGGTTTTGTTATGTTTGAGCATCGTACCACCCACATCGTCAGCAGCTATTATGCCCCCAGAGGTCATAAGCGTATGTACGAGTTGGGTATGCAGCTGGCGCAGCAATATCTCTCCCCCACCGACAAGCTCATCGGTGTCATCGGCGAGGCCGGGTCCGGCAAAAGCGCGCTAATCCGAGGCATGTTCCCCGGTCTGGAGCTGACCAACGACGATAACGGCGTGTATGTGCGCCCCCTGCCCATATTGGATATCGGTGACGAAACTTCCTTTTTCTCTCCCCACACTTACCATTTGGATATCCGGTTTGAGAACGGATTTACCCAGATGAGCGTTCTGGCCGATGCCATTATTGACGCGCTGCACCACGGCAAGCGGGTCATCGTGGAGCATTTTGATCTGGTGTATCCCCTGCTGGGCACCAATGCCAATCTGCTCATTGGCGTGGGCGAGCAGGTACTGGTATCCCGACCCAATGTATTCGGCCCGGAGCCGGAAGAGCTGCGGCAAACCGTTTACACCTCCCTGCCTTACCGGCTGATGGCCCACACCGCCGAGGATCTGTGTGAATTCTGCATGGGCCCTGATATCGTAGCCCGGTGCGGACACGACGATGTGCGCCACGGCTTCTGTATGTACTTCCAGGATACCAAGCCAGAAATCGATCTGATCAAATTGGAGGCGCAGGTCAATGAAATGATTCAGCAGGACCTGCCAATTACCTATGTGGACGATCACCATGTATCCATCGGCGGTGAGCTGCATCAATGCAGCGGTCCCCGTATTCATGTTGGCCACACCGGACAGGTAAAGAATTTCCGGCTGATGAACCACTTTATCTATGACCGGCTGAAACGGCGGTACCTAATGGTTGGCTGCGTGGGCGAAAATTCTGACAAACTGCTGGAGCAACTGGATATCAGACAGCAACGGCCCTTTGGAGATTAAAATGGATATCACGCTACAACAGATCTTATTCGCCAGAGAGCGCCGGGCAGATCGGCAAAAGGCTTTGCTGGGCCAATACGGTCTGCCGCTGATTTGCTTTACAATGAATATTGCCGGACCGGAAAAGTGCAGCGATTTTGTCAAATGGGGTTTTGAACTGGGCAACAAATGGCTGCTGGCGCAACTGTCCGATTTGAAGATCATTCACAAGGAATTGCACACAGAGCCTACCGGCTGCGAGGGCTATTATGTGGTGGATACAACTGCCACAGAGCTGAAACGGCGGACGGTACAGGTGGAGGATTACGCGCCCGTTGCCCGGTTGTTTGATATGGATGTATTGGACACAGCCGGCAGCAAGCTGGAGCGGACGGCTTTGGGATTTCCCGGCAGGAAGTGTCTGCTTTGTGACAACCCTGCCCACATTTGCGGACGCAGCCGCGCCCATTCCGTAGAGGCCTTGCAGGCCAAAACAAACCATCTGCTTCAAGAGGCGATGGATTTGGAGGATTGCCGGCGTATTGGACAAATCGCCCAGCAGAGTCTTTTATATGAAGTCTGCACTACACCCAAGCCAGGCCTTGTAGACTGCAATAACAGCGGCAGCCATAAGGACATGGACATTTTCACCTTTATGGCAAGCAGCGCTGCGCTATCGGAATATTTTCAAGAATGCGCCAAGATCGGTGCCCGCACCCGGCATTTGGATACAAGAGAGCTGCTTCCCCTTTTACGGTTTCCCGGAAAGCTGGCAGAACAGGCCATGTATCAGGCCACAGGCGGTGTCAATACCCACAAAGGATGTATTTTCAGTTTGGGCATCCTCTGCGCCGCGGCCGGTCGTTTGACATCCTCTAAGCGGCAGCCGGTGCAAATTTTGGATCTATGTAAGGCCATTACCCAAGGAATCACCCAACGCGAACTTGGTAGCACAGACGGCAAACATACCGCTACTGTCGGAGAAAAGCTTTACGCCCGTCACGGAATCACCGGAGCGCGAGGGCAGGCAGAGGCTGGATTTCCGGCAGTTTTGCAGATCGGTCTGCCCACCCTGAAAAAAGGATTGCAGCAAGGCCTTTCATTAAACGATGCCGGCTGCGCCGCCTTATTGGCATTGCTGACCGCTACGGCAGATACCAATCTCATTCACCGCAGCGATTTGCAGCAGTATCAGGTCATCACTGCCCAAATCTCAGAATTGTTAGAAAAAGATCCCTATCCATCTGCAGAAATATTACAGGAACTGGACCGGAAATTTATCAGAAAAAACCTATCGCCCGGCGGCAGCGCGGATCTTTTGGCGCTGACCTATTTTCTGCATTTTCTATGTATGGATAAAACCCCTTGAATTATCATAAAATCTGTGTCATAATGTACACATCTTCATTACTTCGGAGGAAATATTATGAGAGAATTAGACGCGCAACTGATCGTGCAAACCGTCAAGCGCCTGTGCATCGAGGCCAACTGCCAGCTGCCCGGCGATGTGAAGGCCTGCATTGAAAACGCCCGGGCTGCAGAGCCCTGGTCCCAGGCCCAGGAAATTCTGGACCGCATCATCGAAAACTACCAGATCGCAGCCAAGGAAAACAACCCTGTCTGCCAGGACACCGGCGTCGCCTGTGTGTTCCTGAAGATCGGCCAGGAGGTACATATCAACGGCAACCTGGAAGATGCCGTCAACGAGGGTGTCCGTCAGGGTTACACCGAGGGTTATCTGCGTAAGAGTGTTGTCCGGGATCCGCTGGATCGGGTCAACACCGGAGACAACACCCCGGCTATGATCTATTACGAAATCGTTCCCGGCGACAAGCTGGAGATCACCGTAGCCCCCAAGGGCTTCGGCAGCGAGAATATGAGCCAGATCAAGATGCTCCGCCCCTCCGATGGCTTGCAGGGTGTGAAGGATTTTGTGCTGAAAGCAGTTGCCGATGCAGGTCCTAACCCCTGCCCCCCCATCGTCATCGGCGTGGGCATCGGCGGCACTTTTGACAAGGCCGCATTCCTGGCCAAAAAAGCGCTGATGCGCAGCACCGATGTGCCCAACGATAATCCTTTCTATGCAGAACTGGAAAAGACCCTGCTGGAGGAGATCAACGATCTGGGTATCGGCCCCCAGGGCTTCGGTGGCAAGACCACCGCTCTGGCCGTGAACATTGAGACCTTCCCCACCCACATTGCAGGTCTGCCGGTGGCTGTGAACATTAACTGCCATGTGACCAGACATAAGACGGAGGTGCTTTAAGATGGCAAATGTAAAAATTACCACACCCCTGACCCGGGAGGCCGTAAAAAATCTGAAGGCCGGCGATAGCTGTCTGATTTCCGGTGTCATCTACACCGCCCGGGATGCCGCTCACAAGCGTCTGTGTGAACTGGTAGCCCAAGGCAAGGAACTGCCCATGGATGTGAAGGACAGTATCATTTACTTCGTTGGTCCTACCCCCGCAAAGCCCGGCCAGGCCATCGGTTCTGCCGGTCCTACCACCTCCTACCGTATGGACGCTTACAGCCCCATTCTGATCGAGCAGGGTCTGACCGGCATGATCGGCAAGGGCAAGCGCGGCCCGGAGGTCATTGACGCCATGAAGCAGCACGGCGCTGTGTACTTCGGCGCAATCGGCGGCTGCGGCGCACTGCTGAGCCAGTGCATTAAGGAAGCTGAGATCATCGCCTACGAGGATTTGGGTGCCGAGGCAATCCGCCGGCTGGTGGTAGAGGATTTCCCCGTAGTTGTCATCATCGACAGCCAGGGCAACAACCTGTACGAAACCGGCAAAGCCAATTACTTAGCAAGCACTAAATAATAAGAAACGGACGGTCTACGACCGTCCGTCTTTTTGTTTATAAAAAGATATAGCAAAATCCCGAATGCAGAAGCATTCGGGATTTTTGGAGGTACCGGCCAG
The DNA here is from genome assembly GCA_017502265.1 of Oscillospiraceae bacterium. GTDB lineage: Bacteria > Bacillota > Clostridia > Oscillospirales > Oscillospiraceae > Faecousia. The sequence goes on along the minus strand of JAFVVI010000011.1, from coordinate 175 downwards.
ATTTGAACTGGCGGATCAGAGTTTTGCAGACTCGTGCCTTACCACTTGGCTACGGTACCGTATGAAATAAGGAACGCAGAGCGTTCCTTATCTTTTTTGGAGCGGGTGACGAGGCTCGAACTCGCTACCTCCACCTTGGCAAGGTGGCGCTCTACCAGATGAGCTACACCCGCAT
>JAFVVI010000010.1 GCA_017502265.1 Oscillospiraceae bacterium | reverse complement strand
CCGAAGAGAACAAGGGCGGCCTGGTTGCTACTGTTAAGGGCATCCGCGTCTTTATTCCCGCTTCCCAGTCCGGCGTTGCCAAGGGCGGCGATATGGCCGGCATGGTTGGCAAGACCACTGAGCTGAAGATCACTGAGGTCAACCGCGCACGCCGTCGTGTCATCGGTTCTATCCGCGCTGTCTCCTCTGAGACCCGCAAGGCTGCTCTGGAGAAGATCTGGGCAGAGATCGAAGTGGGTGCCAAGTACCACGGCGTTGTCAAGTCCCTGACTTCTTACGGCGCATTCGTGGACATCGGCGGCGTGGACGGCATGGTCCATGTTTCCGAGCTGAGCTGGAACCGCATCAAGACCCCCGCAGAGGTGGTTTCCGTTGGCGACGAGATCGATGTTTATGTTATCGCTTTCGATGCCGAGAAGCGCAAGATCTCTCTGGGCTACAAGACCGCAGAGATGAACCCCTGGAATCAGTTTATGACCACCTACAATGTGGGTGATGTTGTGGATGCCAAGATCGTGAAGCTGATGACCTTCGGCGCATTTGCTGAGATCATTCCCGGTGTTGACGGCCTGATTCACATTTCCCAGATCGCCAATAAGCGTATCGGCAAGCCCGAGGATGTTCTGGCCGAGGGCCAGGAGGTCCAGGTGAAGATCACCGATGTGGACGCAGAGAACAAGCGTATCTCCCTGTCCATCCGCGCACTGCTGGATCCCGCTGAGGAAGAGGCTGAGGAAGCCGCTGAAGAGGCAACTGAGGAAGTAACCGAAGAGGCTTAATGGCCAATACATACCGGGACCGGTCAACCGGCCCCGGTATTTTTCTAACTCCCATTGTCATTGCGAGCCAGCGCACGCTGGCGTGGCAATCTCAAGCACGATAAAAACATAAGGAGAGAATTATGGTCAAGCACATTGTACTGTACACCCTCAAAGAGGGCGTCAATAAAGAAGAGGCCGTGTCCATTGTCAAGGCCCAGTTAGAGCCGCTGGTGGGTGTAATTCCCGGATTGTTACATATGGAGATCCGTGCAGCCTATAACGGAATGGATTACGCGCTGTATTCCGAATTTGAAAGCCGTGAGGCCCTGGCCAATTATGCCGGCCACCCCGCCCATTTGGCTGCCAAGGAGCATTTTTGGAACTTCCTGGATACCCGCGTCTGCGCGGACTATGATTTGTAAGGAGAAAAACGATGAAAGCGATTGTTACAGTCATCGGCGAGGACCGGGTTGGCATTATTGCCGGCGTATGCGTGGACCTTGCCGCCTTTAATGTGAATGTGCTGGACATTAGCCAGACAGTTATGCAGGGCTATTTCACTATGATGATGGTGGTGGATGTGTCCAATGCCACCTGCCCTGTGGCCGAGCTTGCCCAGAAACTGGATGAGAAGGGCAAGGAGATGAATCTGTCCATTCGCCTGCAGCGGGAAGAGATCTTCCAGGCAATGCACCGCGTGTAAGGAGAGAATATGCTGGATTTTAAGGATATTTTAGCCACCCAGGATATGATCGACAAGCGCCACCTGGACATCCGCACCATCACCATGGGCATTTCGCTCTTGGATTGCGCCCACGAGGATGTAAATGAGTGCGCCCGCCGTATTTACGATAAGATCACCCGCCGGGCGGAAAATCTTGTGAAAGTCGGTCAGGACATCGAATGGGAATTCGGTATTCCCATTGTCAATAAGCGTATTTCTGTGACCCCTATTGCCCTGGTAGGCAACGCCTGCAAGACCGATTCCTATGTACCCCTGGCTATTGCTATGGACAAGGCGGCCAAGGAATGCGGCGTAAACTTTATTGGCGGCTTTTCTGCCTTGGTGCAAAAGGGGTGTACCAAGGGCGACTGGATTCTGATGGATTCCATCCCCGAGGCTATGCAGGCAACCGAGCTTGTTTGTTCCAGTGTCAATGTTGGCTCTACTAAGGCCGGTATCAATATGGACGCCGTTGCCAAAATGGGCGGGATTATTAAAAAGACCGCAGAACTTACTGCCGATAATGATGGCTTGGGCTGCGGCAAGCTGGTGGTCTTTGCCAATGCGGTGGAGGATAACCCCTTTATGGCCGGCGCGTTCCACGGCGTTGGCGAGCCGGAGTGTGAGCTGAATGTGGGCGTTTCCGGTCCGGGTGTTGTGTATCACGCACTGCAGAGTGTCAAGGGTCAGCCCTTTGATGTGGTGGCCGAGACCATTAAGAAAACCGCTTTCCGGATCACCCGTATGGGTCAGATGGTGGGCGTGGAAGCCGGTAAACGGTTGAATATGCCTTTCGGCATTGTGGACCTGAGCCTTGCGCCCACCCCTGCTGTAGGCGACTCTGTTGCCCGCATCCTGGAAGAAATGGGTCTGGAGGTCTGCGGTACCCATGGCACTACCGCCGCGCTGGCTCTGCTGAATGACGCAGTAAAGAAAGGCGGCGTGATGGCTTCCAACCATGTGGGCGGCCTTTCCGGCGCATTTATCCCCGTGTCCGAGGACGAGGGCATGATCGCCGCTGCCCAGTCCGGCGTGCTGACGCTGGATAAGCTGGAGGCCATGACCTGCGTGTGCTCTGTGGGCCTGGATATGATCGCTGTCCCCGGCGACACCAGCGCTGCGACGATTTCTGCGATTATTGCAGACGAGGCAGCCATCGGTATGGTCAATTCCAAGACTACCGCCGTCCGGATCATTCCTGCCCCCGGCAAGACCGTGGGCGATATGGTGGAGATGGGCGGCCTGCTGGGCAGCGCCCCGGTGATGCCTGTCCACCCGGAATCCGCCGTTGATTTCATTGCCCGCGGCGGCCGTATCCCCGCCCCCTTGCAAAGCCTGAAGAACTAATAAAATCCGCCTGCATTTCGCAGGCGGATTTCTTTTTTACAGATTTTCCATAACGGCCTTGATTCTTGCTACTGTGCGATCGTAGCCCAGAATCTGCATCACGGTGTACAGGTCAGGGGAGTTGGTCTTGCCGGTAACGGCCTGACGAATGAAGGTGGACACATCTGCCACCGTGCCGGGGAAGGCAGAGGGGTCAGCTTTGTAGGCTTTCATATCGGTGGTAAAGCCGATCTCCTCGGTGATGGCCTTGACCTTATCAAACCACACGCCGGAATCGTCGGCAATGTTGAAATTCTCCAGGAACTTGGCCAACACGGTCTTTACGGTATTTGCAGAGAACTTTTCGTCAAATACCGGCTTTTCCAAATAGGCGTCATAGAAGAAGCCCATATAGCCCTTTGCCTCGGTCCAGACAGCAAGATCCTTTCTGGGCTTCTTGCCGCCGCGACCGATTGCCAAAATGGCCTTGGCGTAGGCAGGATCAGCGGTCAGCTTTTCAGCAAAGTCGCTATCGAATTCCTTTGCCCACTCGGTCAGCAGGGTATAGACCTTTTGGGCATCCATCAGCGCAATCACATTTTTGGATACATCCGTCAGCTTGGCGTAGTCAAAGAGGTTGCCGGCAGGATTCAGCTTCTTGGGGCTGAACTTAAAATCTGTTGCCGGCGCGGTGGGATTGGCTCGACGCCAGTCTTCGTAATTGGAGTTCAGCAGAGTCATGATATACTCGTAAACTGCCTCTACCGGGAAACCCTCTGCCTTGTAGAAGGTCAGCGCCAGCTCCGGGTCTTTCCGCTTGGAGAGTTTTCGCTTGGAAGCGCCGTCCATCTTCATCAGCGGTCCGATGTGCACATACTTGGGGAGCCTAAAATCCAGGGCCTTGAACAGCTGAATGTGGAAGGGCAGGGTAGCCATCCACTCATCGCCCCGGACCACATGGGTGGTGCGCATCAGATGATCGTCCACCGCGTGGGCAAAGTGATAGGTGGGGATGCCGTCGGACTTCAGCAGTACATGGTCAATGTCATTTTCCGTGATGGTCAGCTTGCCCTTGACCACATCGTCAAACTTGAACTGGTTTTCAATAGAGCCTTCACTGCGGAAGCGCAGCACCCAAGGCTTGCTGGCAGCCAGTTCAGCCTTGATATCCGCAATGGACCGGTCACGCCAGATGGCATACTTACCGTAATAGCCAAAGTTCTCCTTGTTGGCTTCCTGCTTTTCCCGCATAGCGGTCAGTTCCTCTTCTGTGCAGAAGCAGGGATAGGCCTTGCCCTCGCTGACCAGTTTCTTAGCAAATACATGATAAATATCAGCTCTCTGCCGCTGCCGGTAAGGGCCGTAATCACCAAAGTCGCCACCGTGGGTAGCGCCCTCATCAAACTCAATGCCGTAGTGCTTCAGCGTGTCGATGAGCACCTCCACCGCACCGGGAACTTCCCGCTTGGCATCGGTGTCCTCCACCCGCAGAAACAGCACACCGCCGCTCTGGTGGGCCATACGCTCGGAGATCAGACCCTGCACCAGGTTGCCCAAATGGACAAAGCCGGTGGGGGAGGGGGCCATACGGGTGATGACCGCGCCCTCGGGACAAGACCGCAGAGGATACTTTTCCTCCAGCATCTCGGGGGTGTCGGTGACATTGGGGAACAGGAGATCTGCTAAAATCTGATAATCCATAATTCGTACCTCATTTTAGAATTCTGCCGATATTGTAGCAAGGTTTCGGACAAAAGTCAATTTGCCGTTGCCTTTTTCTGACAGGTGTGATAAAATATTTAGAAATCACGGAAAACGAGGAATATAACATGGAAGAAATCGCAAAGAAAAGAATGCTATCCGGCATCCAGCCCAGCGGCGATCTGCACCTGGGTAACTACCTGGGAGCCATTAAAAACTGGAGCAGCCGCGCCGAGCAGTATGAGTGCTTCTACTTTATGGCAGATATGCACACCATCACTGTCCGGCAGACGCCTGCCGACCTGCGCCGCCGCACTTTGGAGCAGCTGGCCCAGTATATTGCCTGTGGCTTGGATCCGGAAAAGAACACCCTCTTTGTCCAGAGCCATGTCCACCAGCATGCAGAGCTGGGCTGGGTGCTGAACTGCTATACTATGTTCGGTGAATTGTCCCGTATGACCCAGTTTAAGGATAAGTCTGCCAAGAATGCCGAGAATATCAACGGTGGCCTGTTTACCTATCCTGCGCTGATGGCAGCGGATATTTTGCTGTACCAGCCGGATCTGGTGCCTGTGGGCCACGATCAGAAGCAGCATTGCGAGCTGACAAGAGATGTCGCCCAGCGGTTTAACAGTATCTACGGCGATGTATTCAAGATCCCCGAGCCTTATATTCCCGAAACCGGCGCAAGAGTGATGAGCCTGAACGCCCCCGACAGTAAAATGAGCAAGTCTATGCCCGAGGGCTGCGTGTTCCTGATGGAGCGTCCGGAGGATATCCAGCGGAAGTTTAAGCGGGCCATTACCGACTCCGATACGGAAAACTGCGTCCGTTTTGATCCGGAGAATAAACCCGGTGTTGCCAATCTGATGAGCATCTATTCTGCGGTTACCGGCAAGACCTTTGCCCAGATCGAATCCGAATTTGCAGGCCAGGGTTACGGCGCTTTCAAGCCCAAGGTGGGCGAGGCGGTCATCGAGACCCTGCGGCCCATCCGTGAGGAGGCAAGTCGTCTGCTGAAGGATAAGGCCTATCTGGAATCTGTGTACCGCAACGGCGCGGAGCGGGCATCCTACGAGGCAGAAAAAACCCTGCGTAAGGTCTATAAGAAGATCGGCTTCCTGGCAAGATAAGCCTAAAAACGGTCATTGCGAGCCTGCGTAGCAGGCGTGGCAATCCCCTTTGTGTGAAAGTGAGAGTCATAGCGTGAAAATTTGGCAACATTTTAAGACCATCACCAAGCATCGTTTTTTGGTAATGGCAGGCTGCTTCCGCGTGGGCCTTTACTGGCAGGGCCTGACGCACGACCTGTCTAAGTATTCTCCCACGGAATTTCTCACCGGCGCAAAATACTATCAGGGTACCCGCAGCCCCAACACCGCCGAGCGGGAAGATAAGGGCTACAGTGAGGCGTGGATGCACCATAAGGGCCGTAACCGCCATCACTATGAGTACTGGACGGATCTGAGCCTGGAGACCAAGAAATATGAATCCCTGCCTATGCCCCGAAAATACCTGGCGGAAATGGTAATGGACCGGCGGGCGGCCTGCATTACCTACCAGGGCAAGAACTATACCGACGGCGCGCCTTTGAAATACCTGCGAAACAGCATTGAAAGAAACCGTATGCACCCCCAGACCCGGCAGGAGCTGGACTACCTGCTGGAGATGCTTGCCCAAAAAGGGGAAAAGGAGACTTTCTGCTATATCAAGCGCCATGTTCTGAAGGGGAAACCCTTCCCATGGGAGGAAAATGTCTAAGTTGTTCCTGTCATTGCGAGGGTGCGTAAGCACCCATGGCAATCTCCGGTGAATAAAAATATCCGCCTTGGAAATACTACCTGTGGATGCGGTAAAAAATCTGGCAGAAATTGAAAATAATGCTTGACATTTTCCGTATTCTGCGTATAATAAATCTCGTCCGTGTGATAGAGGATTAGTGTAACGGTAGCACACCGGACTCTGACTCCGTTTGCGGGGGTTCGAATCCCTCATCCTCTGCCAATAGAAAACGCCACCCAATCGGGTGGCGTTTTCTATTGGCAGAAGACCAGATTGGGGATTCGAACAATCAAATGCGACGCGGACGAGTGTCGCCGGCGAGGGCTCGACCGAGCCGAACAATTATCTTCGCCCATTGGGCGAAGATGCAAACGAATCCCTCATCCTTTACCACCCAATCGGGTGGCGTTTTCTATTGGCAGAAGACCAGATTGGGGATTCGAACCCCTCGCCCTCTGCAATTCCCCCCAACCACAAAAGTGGCTGGGGGGAATATTATAGGTTTTAAACCTCTGCCGGCACTTTCTTGGCTTTTTTATCTTTGATATACCAAGGCAGATAGGTCACAAAGAACAGAGTGGATATCGCCGCTACCATAATCACAATCCGCAGCGCAAAATTTGGCGGCAGGATGTCCAGAATAGAGGGTGTGCTTTCCGGCCGCGCCAAAAACAGATAGTTTGCTCCCGGACCGATCAAGTCATTTGCCCAGTAGGCAACCAATGCCAGTGCCAGCAGCGCCCCATAGGATTTTACCATGGAGCGGAATGTGGGCCGCATTTTGTGGACAAAGATCATATAGAATATGGCGATATAGCCTGCGGTGTGCTCCACCCAGAACTGATAATAGCGGAATCTTGCAGGACCGGTGTATGTAATTACCGTGGGAGTAATTAGCGCGAAAATGCTGCCTGAGAACAGCCAGAAGTAGGAGATATCAAACAGGGTCTGATTTTTGCCGATCACCATATAGCTGCAGAATACCACCGCCCAGCCACACACAGTAATGGGCAGATGTTCCGCTGGGTTGGGACCCAGTTCCGGAATGGCTACCAGCCGCCAGTAATAGGACATCTCGGAAAAAATCAGTATAAATGCGATCAGATACCGCAACCGCAGATCCCATTTACTGTCCCGGAGCTTGTCCCGATTGCGATAAATTAAAAAAATACAGCCGGCAACTACCAGAATCGGCAGAAAATGGGCAAGGGTGAAATTGCGAAATTCTACCTCTGTACCTTGCCCTAAAAAGTAATTAAGAAAAGCCTTCATATCCAAGACTCCTTTTTTTGATATGATTCTATTATATACTATCTTTTTCTATATGCAAGGCTTTTGCATATAATTTTGGGAGGGCGATTGCCCTCCCTTTTTCTGTTTAGTCGCAGTCAGCTGCGCAGCGGATGAAGCAGGCAGATGCGGCAACCGTCAGCCATAGGAAGAATAACACCAGACCAACCAGGATTGCGGTGGCTATGCTGGTGGCGGTAATGCCAACAGCCAGCAGTATCAGGGAAGCCAGGATTGTACCCAGCACCCCAACCAGCAGGGTGTTCAGATTCCGACACAGGCAGCAGGGACGGGTATCCGCCCGGCGCAGTCCGGCAGCGGCTAGAACGCCCACAGCCAGATACACTACACCAACACCCAATGCCCCCAGCACGAAGGCAGTGGTGACGGTGACGATACCCAAAATCTGCAGGAATGCGGCTACCACGCCGGCGATCACAGCGGTGATCACGGCAGTCAGTGTGCAGCCCAATCTCCAGTTGCAGTTACACATATTTTTCACCTCCCGTTCTCACTATACGCAGCGGCCGGCCCATTGGTTCGACATTTTTTGCAGTTGCCAAAATGTCCGGCCGGTGCTACAATACAGAAAAGGAGATGAAAGATATGAAGGTTTTATCGATTGGTAACAGCTTTTCCCAGGATGCGCATAAGTGGCTGCACCAGCTGGCAGTTATGAACGGCGTGGAAATGGAAACCCTGAATCTTTATGTCAGCGGCTGCAGCTTGGCAAGACACTGGGCAAATGTGGAAGCAAACGCGGAAGTCTATGGCTGTGAGCCTAATGGCACACGGCCGCCTTGGAAAATATCCATTGAAGGCGCTCTGAAAATGACCGATTGGGACGTCGTAACGCTCCAGCAGGCCAGCGGTGTAAGCGGCCAGATAGAGTCCTATGAGCCTTACTTATCCGGCCTCGTGGCGCTGATCCGTAACCTGCAACCCAAGGCGGAAATCTGGTTTCACCAGACCTGGGCCTACGAAATAGATTCCCCCCACCGGGCATTTGAAAATTATGGGTGCAGCCAACAGAAGATGTATGACTGCCTGGTCTCTGCCACGGAAGCTGCCGCCGCCTCCATTCCTGCACGGATCATCCCCGCAGGCAGACTGGTCCAGACTCTGCGTACCACAGTTCCGGAGTTTGACTATGCAAACGGCGGTTTGTCCCTGTGTCGGGACGGTTACCATATGACCCATGATTACGGCCGTTTTGCCGTGGCTGCCCTTTGGGTGCATACCCTCACAGGCAAAACCGTGGAGGCAGCGGAGTTTGAAGACTTTGACCCCGCGCTGCTGCAGAAGATTCTGGCCGTTGTCAACGCCCAATAGGATATAAAAGGGATCCTTAAGGTTTATAAAACCCAAAAGGTGTGCCGGTCAACGCCCTTGCATTGAAATCGCAGGGCAGGCCTATGCGCTCTGTAAAACACCCAATACCGGCAGACGCCCATGGAGTCTGCCGGTAAAAACATAAAAAACACTTGCATTTTTTGTTTTTTGTGATATAATGCCTATCGAATATTTTAGAAAGGAGCAACCTTTGTAGCTATGGACGACGGCGACAGTAATCCCGATAATCCTGTTTTTTATCATAAAGTTATTCAGGCGAAGCGTAGCGCACATCTGCGGATGTAGGGCTGGGCTTGGCCTTTTGTTCGTTTTTTTGGAAACTTTTTGATAAAATTTTGGAGGAATCGAGAATATGAATATCCCTTTTATAATTGGACTGCAGGTGTTTTTGATCGCCCTTAACGCGGTGTTTGCCTGCGCGGAGATCGCTATGATCTCTATTAATGATACAAAATTGGCCAAGATGGCTTCCGAGGGCAATAAGCGGGCCCAGCGCCTGCAAAAGCTTACCGACCAGCCGGCCCGTTTTCTGGCAACCATTCAGGTGGCCATCACCCTGTCTGGCTTCTTAGGCTCTGCGTTTGCGGCGGAGAACTTTGCCGGTATGCTGGCAGTATGGCTGAAAAATATCGGCGCGCCTCTGACTTTGGAGGCCTTGGAATCCATCTCTGTTGTGGCCATTACTATTATCCTGTCCTATTTCACTCTGGTTTTCGGCGAACTGGTGCCCAAGCAGGTGGCTATGCGCAACGCCGAAAAGCTGGCGCTGGGTATGTCCGGTCTGATTGGCGGCATTTCCAAGATCTGCGCGCCTCTGGTGTGGCTGCTGACCGTGTCCACCAACGGTGTTCTGCGGCTGATGCGCATTGACCCCAATGCCGTGCCTGAGGAGGTGGGCGAAGAGGAGATCCGCATGATGGTGGATGCCGGTAATGAAAAGGGCACCATCGACAATGAGGAACGGGAGTTTATCCAGAATGTCTTTGAGTTTGATAATACTTCCGCCGAGGAGATCATCACCCACAGAACGGAAGTAGCTTTCCTGTACGCAGAAGAGTCCTTGGAGGAATGGGATAAGACCATCTCCGAGACCCGGTTTACTTACTATCCCATCTGCGAAGAGACCCCGGATAAGATCGTTGGCGTGCTGAACACCAAGATCTATTTCCGCATCAAGGACAAGACCAAGCAGTCCGTGCTGGAGCAGGCGGTCACCGAGCCGTATATTGTGCCGGAATCTCTGAAGGCTGATGTACTGTTCCGGAACATGAAGAAGGAGCACCAGCAGTTTGCGGTGGTGCTGGATGAGTACGGCGGTCTGAGCGGTGTTATCACCATCAAGGACCTGATCGAAGAGCTGGTAGGCGATCTGGAGGACGATATCCCGGAAGAAGAGACGGTGCAGCCCATCGTAAAGCTTGCCGAGGACCTGTGGCAGGCAGAAGGCGGCGTTTTGCTGGAGGAATTGTCCCAGGTTTTGGAACTGCCTCTGGAATCCGAGGAGTACGATACCCTTAACGGCCTTATTTTCCACCATTTGGGCACCACCCCCGAGGAGGATTCCCAAGTGGAACTGGAGGGCCTGCAGATCTCTGTGACCAAGGTTCATAACTTTCAGGTGGAAACTGCCCTGCTGCGCAAGCTTCCCGTAGAATCCCCCACAGAAGACGAATAATGCAACCGGCACCTGCTTTTGCAGGTGCCGGTTTCTTTGTTACATCAGACTGCTCAGGCTTTCAATCAGTGCAGTCATAGCCTTGGTGCAGTATTTGTTTTTCTTGTAGTAGGCGTAGATGTTGCGGCGGTTGTAGTTGGTGGGCAGAGGATAGAAGATGATGTTGCTCTGATCCACACCCCGGATGTTCCGCACCAGCGTATCGCTGACCAGGCTGGCTGCTGTGCCGTGCTCCACATAGGAGTAGAGATTTGTCAGGCGGTCCATTTCAAACAGTACCTTTGGGGTAAAGTTCGCTGCCTGGAAGATGGCGTTGGTCTGCTTGCGGGTGTCGTTGTTGCGGTTCATTAGAATAAAGGGCGTATTGGAAAATAGCTCCAGGGGAATAGCAGGGGGGTTACCCTTGTGGCGGTTTTGCAGAATGTCTTCATAGCTCAGACCATAGTTTTTGCAGACCTCGTTTTCCGGGAATCTTGCCGGCACCGCCAGCAAAAGGTACTCAGATGTAAGGTGTTTCTGCTCAAAAAGCTCCGCGGACAGCTCGCTATTGTCGATGACAATGTCCAGAGAGCCGTTGGCGATCTCGTTTTCCAGAGATGTGGAGTTAGCATCCATCAATGACAGCTGAATCTTGGGATAGGCCTGCATAAAGGCAGAAATGTGCTTGGGCAGCACCAGAGAACTCAGCAGCTGATTGCTACCGATTCGCAGTGAGCCTGTCTCTAAATTGTTCAGCGCCAGGATATATTCCTTGAAGGTCCGCTCGATGGCAATGATCTGTCCTGTTGCGTGTATGTATGCCTGACCGGCTTCTGTCAGTCGGATGGGTTTGCAGCTGCGGTCAAATAGGGGGGTACCCAGTTCCTCCTCCAAGTTCTTGACCATTAAGCTCAAAGAGGGCTGGGCGATAAACAGCTTCTGCGCCGCCTTGGAAAAGCTCTGCTCCTTTGCGATGGTGTAGATCAGCGTTTTCTTATGAAATATGTCATCCATACCGGGACCTCCTGCAGATTTGGCTTTGCATAAATTCTATCATTTTCGCCAAATAATGTCAATAACAATATAATATAAAAACAATGCTGCGTATAAGTTTATATATATTTGATTATAGGTGTATCGGGTGGTATACTCGCATTGAAATTATAAAAAAGGAAGAGATACCAATGAGCTTCTGCACAAAAGATATGCGTTTAGAGTCTGATTCCATCGGCACCAAAGAACTGCCTGCCGGCGTATATTATGGCGTGCAGTCTCTGCGGGCGTTGGAGAATTTTCCTATCACCGGAAACCGTCTGCATACCGAGTTAATCCGGAATTTAGCTTTGCTGAAAAAAGCCTGCGCCATTGCCAACCGTCAAGCCGGTGTCATTGAAGACAAGGTAGCCGATGCCATCATTGCTGCTTGTGAGGATGTCTGCGCCGGCCGTTTCCATGACCAGTTTATTGTGGACCCCATTCAGGGCGGCGCGGGTACTTCTATGAATATGAATGCCAATGAGGTTATCGCCAATGTGGCTATCGAAAAGCTGGGCGGCAAGCTGGGCGATTACAGTATTGTCCACCCCAATGACCATGTCAACCAGGGTCAGTCCACCAATGATATCGTTCCCACTGCCGGCAAGATGACCGTTGTGGCTCTGCTGCAGCCGTTGCTGACGGAGCTGAACAAATTAGAGCAGGCCTTCGCCAAGAAGGCTGCGGAATTTGATTCCGTTATTAAAATGGGCCGCACCCAAATGCAGGATGCCGTACCGGTCCGTTTGGGCCAGGAGTTTGCGGCTTACGCCTCCGCCACCCGTCGAAGCATTCGCCGCATTGAGGCTGTGCAGGCAGAGATGTACCCTGTGAATATGGGCGGTACTGCCATCGGCACCGGCATTAACGCCGACCTGACCTACTTTAACGCCGTCACCAAGGTCCTTGCAGACTTGACTGGCGTGCCCTTCTGCCAGGCATCGGATATGATTGACGGCACCCAGCACATTGACTGTTTTGCAGCCGTCTCCGGCGCACTGAAGCAGTGCGGTTTGGCGCTGTCCAAGATCGCCAATGACCTGCGACTGATGTCCTCCGGCCCCCGGACCGGCCTTGGTGAGATCAATCTGCCCAGCCGTCAGAATGGCTCGTCCATTATGCCCGGCAAGGTCAACCCGGTCATTCCCGAGGTGGTCACTCAGGTGGCCTTCCGGATCGTGGGCAACGATACTGCCATTTCTATGGCCGTGGAGGCCGGTCAGCTGGAGCTGAACGCCTTCGAGCCGGTGGTGTTTGATGCGCTGTTCCAGTCCATTACCGCCCTGACCGGCGCTGTCAAGACTTTTACTGTTAACTGTGTGGAAGGCATTACCGCAAACGAGGAACATTGCCTGGAGCTGCTGAATGCCAGCGTTGGTCCGGTTACTGCCGTGTGCCCCTACATCGGTTACGCAAAGGCTGCAGCCATTGCTAAGGAAGCGCTTAAGACCGGTGTTCCTGTCCGTACCTTGCTAATAGAGCAGGGTGTGCTGACTGCCGAAGAGGTGGATCGCATTTTGGATGCCCATGGTATGACCCAACCCGGCGTCCCCGGCAAGAATTAAAGTATATAATAAAAAGCCTGTTGCATTGCTGCAACAGGCTTTTGTTTTGTGAAATTACCAAATTTCCGGCTTGCAGTCAGCAGGCAGGGGATTGGGATAGGTCTCGCCGCCCAGACGGTCCAGCCAGTTTTCTCTGGCCTGCGCGATCAGCTCCGGGCTGGTCAGGAAGTCCACCGCGGTGCAGGCCATAACGGCTGCTGCCAGCAGCATACCCTTGTGGCATACGGAGGATTTGCCCTGGGCGGTCTTGGTCCAGTGGTGACCGGTGGTGCCGGAAGCATAGCAGGCGGTACGCACAATGGAGGTGGGGCAGACCCAGCTCACATCGCCCACGTCGTTGGAACCCTTGCCGCCGGTGGAGCCAACGGGCGTTCTGTAAAGGAAATTCCAAATGGGGCTGTTAGCAACTTCCTTTGCTTTCTCGGTCCGGCCGAACAGTTTTTCTGCTGTTCGGGCCAGAGACCTTTTGGCTGTGTCGGGAACGAGAGCGTAGAACTTACGGAGATATTCCATTTCCTCTTCGGTGTAATCCAAAGGCAGGAATTTCTCCAGATAGGCCTCGTACCGCTCGTTGATGACATCGTTGGCGATGGTGTTGGCGTAAGCGGCAACCTGACGGATGGTGACCTCGGTTTCGGTCATCATGGCAGCGCCCTTGGCGATCTTCTCCAGCCGGTCATAAAGCTCCTTAACCTGGGTGACAGTGGGAGCGCGCATAGCATACAGCAGCTGGGCATCGCACTGGACAACATTGGGGGCAGTACCGCCCACATTGGTGTAGGCGTAGTGAACTCTGGCTTCGGGGATCATATGCTCACGCATATAGTTACAGCCCACATTCATCAGCTCGCAGGCATCCAGTGCGCTGCGGCCCATATGGGGCGCGCTGGCGGCGTGGGAAGAAGTACCCTTGAAGGTGTAGAACACTCGGAAGTTGGCCAAAGAGCCGCCCTGATCGGCCAGGTTCATATTGGAGGGATGATAGGCCAAACAAATATCAACATCGTTAAACAGACCGTCCCGGACCAGGAAGGCCTTACCGCCGGCGTTTTCCTCAGCAGGGCAGCCGTAGAAACGGATAGTGCCGGGCAGGTTGTTTTCCTCCATATAGTCCTTCAGGGCGGTGATGGCAGCAGCGCCGGCAGCACCCAAAGTGTTGTGGCCGCAGCCGTGACCCTGACCGCCCTCCACCACGGGCATTTCTTCTGTTATATCAGCCTGCTGGGAAAGACCGGCCAGCGCATCATACTCACCCAGAATAGCGATGACCGGCTTGCCGGAGCCATACTCAGCAATAAATGCGGTCTCCTCACCGGCAAGACCCTGCTTCACCCGAAAGCCCTGGGCTTCCATCACGCGGCAGTGAGCCGCAGCGGATTTGTATTCAGCAAACCGAGGCTCGGCATACTCCCAGACTTCGTCGTTCAGGTCAGTAAAAATTTTCTTCTTGTTGTCCAGCAGCTGCTGGATGCGACTTGCGTGTTCCATAAGTAAATCTCCTTTGTTACAGATCAATGTAGCCCACATTGTCTTTGATAGTGATTTTGGTGCCGAAGGGCTCAGAAATCTCAGCCAGGTACTTCAGCACATCGTCATTCTCAGCCAGGTGGGGGATACCCATCTTGCTTCTGGGGGCGCCCATACGCATATCGATGGGGTAGAGCTGGATCTGGGTGATCTTGCCATCCTCGGCAGTGAATGCGCCCATAACGCTGCGCCAGATGTTCTTCTGTACGCAGTAGCCGCGGGTGCCGTTCTGGCTGCGCTGGTCCATATATGTACCCACCATGGTATCGTGGGGCATATTCTTGTTCTGATAAGCATCGGCAGGCTGCAGGGAAACAGTTTCGGTCTGGAAGATGAAGTTGCCCAGAGAGTAGAAAATGGGCTTACCCTTGTAGATTTCAATACCCCGCAGCTCATGGGGGCCGTGACCCAGGATGGCATCGGCACCGGCGTCAATGCACTCCTTGGCAAAGATCTTTAAGTACTCTGCAGGGGGGACGGTGTCAACTGCATCAGAGGTGTGGGAGTGAATACTTACCAGCACATAATCGGCCTGCCGGCGTGCTTCCTGAATGTTGGCAATGATCCGATCCATATCCTTCTTAAGGGGCGCCATATGCTTTTCGGTCTTGGTGTCCAGTCTGAAGCTCAAACCGCCCATATTCAGCTGATCCTCCGGCAGGGGGTTGGAGTAGCCGTTAGCAATGGAGCGGAGTTTACCGGCGTTCATATAGGTTTTGTCCACAACTTCCTTCAGTACATCAAAGTACTTCTGCTCCACATGGTAAGTGGTCACCCGCCGCAGGGGGTTCAGGCCGGGACGGCCGATCATATCCACACTGCGGTAACCGGCAATGTCGGCAGCGCCTGCGGTGGTGGAGCTGGCAGCTATCAGCGCAACGCGGGCATTGGGGGTCTCCAGATAAGCGGGAGCAGCGGCTTCCCGCAGGGTCTCGCCGGTGCCGGCGTAAACCATATCCCGTTCTTTCAGGTGCTGGATGGTGGCCAATACGCCGCCTTGGCTGTAGTCGCCGGAGTGGTTGTTGGCGGTGTTGTACAGGTTAAAGCCGTAGCGCTGCAGATCGTCCAGAATCTCCGGCTCGGCCATAGCCCAAGTGCCGCCGGAGGTAACGGCGGGATAGCCCTCCTGATTGTGAACGGTAAGCTCTAAGTTGTTGAACTTCACATCGTGGCGACCGATGATCTCCTGGATCTCCGCAAAGCCGGGGTAGCCGTCCTTGGGGAGTCTGCGGGTCATGAAAGAGTCGCCGGTAGCAATAAAGGTTGTTTTCTCAGACATGATAATTTCTCCTTTATGTATATTTTAGAAATGGTGCATAACCATAGCGGTTGCAAATTTTACGCCGGGAATTAAGCTGTCGATCTCAATGTACTCGCCGCGGGTGTGCGCACCGGCGCCCATACCGCAGGGGACCATAATTGACGGGATACCCATAGAGAGGGGAATGTTGCAGTCGGTGGAGGCAGAACCCAGCTTAGGCTCTACACCACGGTAAGTCCGCAGCGCAGCGTCGGCCCGGTCAATGAGCGCCTGATGCTTTTCTTCATCCACCGGCGCGCCGCAGGGCCGGTCGCCCATCAGGGTGCAGGTCACCTGGATACCCTTAGTGCGGTAAAAGTCCAGGGCGGCGTTGAAATGGGCTTCCATTTCTGCCAGATCCTCCCGATCATCGGAACGGAACTCGTAGAGCATTTCGGCGTGCTGGGCGATGGTGTTGACAGAAGTGCCGCCGGAAATGGTGCCTACATTGTAGGTGGTGCGGCCTCTCTGGGGAACTTTCATCGTATACAGGGTGTCTATCAGAGATGCCAAATAGGCAATGGCGTTGCGGTTGCCGAATCGGCTGTAGGAATGTCCGCCCTCAGTATCGATCTCCACCTTGTAGCGCTTGGAGCCAACGGCACGGTTGACAATATTCGTGCCGGGGCCGTCAAAGGTGATGAATTCTTTTACACGGCTGCCGAATTTATCCATCAGTGTCCGGACACCCTTCAGATTGCCAAGACCCTCTTCGCAGGCGTTGCAAACCAACAGCACGCCGCAGTCCTTGGGAACAAGGTTGTTCTTGGCCACATACTTGGCGGCCATTAAAAGAGCTACCACATGGAGGGTATCGTCACCGATGCCGGGGCAGTAAACTCTGCCGTCCTCCACCCGCAGGGGAAGCTCTTCTGTGTCGGGGAAGACCACATCGGTGTGGGCCGCGTAAACCACCAAAGGATTATCCGTAGTGCAGCCGACGGGATAGATCACATTCAGCGCTTCGTCTATGTACACACCCTTGGCTCCCTGAGATTCCAGCCATTGCTTGCAAAATTCCGCGCGTTTTTCCTCATGATGGGAAGGAGCGGGGATTTTGCCCAGCTGGATCAGCAGGTCCAGGGCCTCTTGGGCATCAGCATCAATGATACGCAAAAATTCTTCGTGCAAAGTCATATTTGCCATCCTTTCTTTACTTTGCCAATAGGCCATAATTTACCTTTAAGTTTACCACTTCTTCATTGGTAAATCAAGGCGTTTTTTATCTTTTTGTAAATTTATCAAGAAACAGATGCAAAGGGGAAATGTTTGTGTTATAATACATCTTAATATTTGCAGGAGCGCAATAAAGATGAAGAAGAAATATACATTTTCCTACCTGTGTTTCCGGGTGATTCGGTTCCTCGTGTGGCTGTTTTATCCCAAAATGACGGTAGAGGGACAGGAAAATCTGCCCCGGGAGGCCTGTATCGTGGTAGGTAACCATACCCAGATGAACGGCCCGATCTGCGGCGAGCTGTACTTTCCCGGCCGGCGGAAGACTTGGTGCGCCCATCAGATGATGTACTTAAAGGAAGTGCCGGCCTATGCATTTGCGGATTTTTGGAGCGGCAAACCCAAATGGACCCACCCATTTTACCGGCTGCTTTCCTATATCATTGCCCCCATTGCCGCCTGTGTGTTCCAAAATGCCTACACCATTCCGGTGTTCCGGGATAACCGGCTGCTGACCACCTTCAAGCAGACCATCGCCGAACTGGAAGCAGGGGGCAGCGTGATCGTTTTCCCCGAGTGCTATGAGCCTCATAATCACATTGTTTACCAATTCCAGGATAAGTTTATCGATTTGGCAAAGCTCTATTATAAGCGTACCGGCAAGGCCGTACCCTTTGTGCCCATCTATATCGCGCCGGCGCTGAAGAAGATATATATCGGCAAGCCCACGGTGTTTAACCCTGCTGCACCCATGGAGGCAGAGCGGCAGCGGATCGCAAATTATCTGATGGACGCGGTCACAGAAATAGCCGTTAATCTGCCCCGGCACCGGGTCGTGCCGTATCCGAATTTGCCGAAAAAGGACTATCCTTATAATAAGGAGGAGGAAATATGAGAAAACCGGTAGTTGATTACCGCAATTTGCGCCTTTCCAATATTGCAAGCCCCCAGTACCGGCACTTGCTGCTGCTTGGCGGCTGGTTGGCGTATTTCCTTTTGTACTTTCTGACGGAGAATCTGATCCCTGCGGAAAAGTGCTACCCGGTCCATTGCTTTTTGGACGATATCGTTCCCTTTAACGAATTTTTTGTTATTTTCTATGTAGGCTGGTATGTGCTGATCGTCCTGTCGCTGGGGTATTTTCTGCTGTACAGCGTGGAGAGCTTCAAAGGCCTGCAGACCTACATTATGATTACCCAGGGTCTTGCCATGGTGTGTTATATCCTGTGGCCCACCCGGCAGGACCTGCGTCCGGAGGTGTTCCCCAGAGAGAATTTCCTCACCTGGATCATGGGGATCATCTATCACTTCGACACCAATACCGGCGTCTGTCCGTCCTTGCATGTGGCCTACTCTCTGGGCATCGCCTCTGCCTGGCTGAAGGAGAAATCCGCTGCGTGGTATGTAAAGGGTATCGTGACAGTGTTTGTGATTGGGGTCTGCCTGTCGGTGGCCTTTACCAAGCAGCATTCCGTGGTGGACATTTTCGCCGCGATTCCTGTGTGTCTGGTGGCGGAGATCTTTGCTTTCCGCAAGTACTATAAAAGCAAAAAGAAGGTGGCAGCATGAAATACCGCAAGGACAAATACGGCAACGATATATCGGTCTTAGGCTTCGGCTGTATGCGCTTTCAGCGCAGTGGTGGCGGTATTAATATGGTTGAGGCGGAGCGGGAGATCATGGCCGCAATCGATGCCGGTGTCAATTACTTCGATACCGCCTATATCTACCCCGGCAGCGAAGCGGCTCTGGGCGAGATTCTGTCCAAAAACAATGCTCGGGAAAAGGTGTACATCGCCACGAAACTGCCCCATTACCTCATCAAATCCCGAGAGGGTATGGAGCGCTTGTTTAACGAGCATCTTAAGCGACTGAAGACCGACTACATCGATTATTACCTGATGCATATGCTCACCGATGTGCAGACCTGGGAAAAACTGAAAAAGTTAGGCGTGCTGGAATTTCTGGAGGAAAAGAAAGCCTCCGGCGCTATCCGTCAGATCGGTTTTTCCTACCACGGTAATTCCGATATGTTCTGCAAGTTGGTGGACGCATACGATTGGGATTTCTGCCAGATCCAATATAACTATATGGACGAACATTCCCAGGCCGGCCGAAGAGGTTTGCAGTATGCCCATGCCAAGGGCCTGCCCGTGGTGATTATGGAACCCCTCCGTGGCGGTAAGCTTGTCAACCGTCTGCCCCAAAAGGCGCTGGATATTTTTGAAAACTACCCGGTAAAACGCACCCCTGCCCAATGGGCATTCCGCTGGCTGTGGGATCAGAAGGAAGTCACCTGCGTTCTGTCCGGTATGAATTCAATGGAGATGCTCCAAGACAATGTGCAGACCGCATCTTCCGCGGAAATCGGCGAACTGGGGGCAGGGGAGCAGGAAATGCTCTCTGAGGTAGTGGCGGCCATCAATGCTGGCATGAAAGTGGGCTGCACCGGCTGCGGCTACTGTATGCCCTGTCCTAAGGGCGTGGACATTCCCGGTGCCTTCGCATCCTATAACCGGGTGGCTTCGGAGGGTAAGCTTGCGGGCTTAAAGGAGCATTTTATGTGCAGCGCGGCCCGGCAGGATTCCACGGCAGCCAACCTGTGTATCGGCTGCGGCAAGTGTGAAAAGCATTGTCCCCAGGGTATCCAAATCCGCCAGGAATTGAAAAATGTGAAAAAGACCCTGGAGGGTCCGCTTTACAGAATTGCCCGCAAAGGCGTGGAGATTTTCAAATTGTACTAATCAAAAAGACGGCACAGAAAGTGCCGTCTTTTTATTGCCGGTATTGGCTGGGGGAAACGCCGTAAAACCGTAGAAACTGCTTAGCGAAATAGCTGGTGTTGTTGTAGCCTACGGTAGAGGCGATTTGCTGGATCTGCAGGCTTGTGTGCTTCAATAGGGCCGCAGCCTGCCGGGTACGCTCCCGGTTGACAAAGTCAATAAAGGTCACACCCATATCCCGGTGGAAGGTGGCCGACAGATAATTGGCATTGACAGTCAGCACCGCGGCGGTATCCTTGACGGTGAGATTGTCCGCAAGATGCTCTTTGATATAGGTCACCGCCAGATGGGTCAACGGCTTCAGCTTGGGATAAGTGTGCTCCTGTACCAGCCGGCAGTACCGGGCAAGCACCTGGCGGAAAAACTGGGGCAGCTGGCGGGTGCTCTTCAGTTGCTCGATTTCCAGACCGATCTGATTAGACAGGCGATCCACCTGATAGGGGTGTATGCCGGTCTTCTCCAAGGCGTGGCGCAGCTGGGTGTTCAGCACAATACAGTAGTTTTGTGCATTTCGCAGGGGATTGGTGTTGCGGATGGTTGTTTGCGTGCCGGGGTCGTAATTGCTGATAATGTGCAGCGCCAGGGACAGATTGCCCTGGCTGACCGCATCGGTCAGCGCAGCGCTGTGCTCATACCTTGCCTCCACCTGCCGCATCCGCACGATATCTTCCTCCGGAGAGAACGGGCTGCGCTGCAGCTGGGGCTGGGCCGCAGGGGGCTGAATATGCTCAATTTGCAAGACCTCATCCCGGCCGGACAGATGACCTGCCACCAAAGCGCCGACCCGTTGAAAAGTGTGGATTTCCACCACCGGCAGCGCGCTGTAAAACTGCAAAATATCCGTCTTGGCCTGGGATTTGAGATCGTAGGGTTCCAGCAAACGAAGGGTTTCCTCCCGGGAGAACGGCTGGGTCAGCACCGGGCCAAGACAGTACCCGCCTGCCGGATAGAGCAAAAAGGTGATGCCACCGGGAAGCAGCCATTGATACACACAGTCCTCCCGCCGGGAAAGCTGGTCAAACTGCTGCCAGACAGGATGCCCATCCGGGAAGAAAAGCTGGGCTATATAAGCTGTGTGATTGTGTATAAACTCTGACAGGGCATCGCTTGCGCAGTCTACCCGGGACAATTGGATCCTGTTTGAATTTTTTAATAATTTTTGCAGAAAGAGGAATGTATCTGACACGAGGACTCCTCCTGTATGATGTGAGATATGTTTTATAATAGCAAAGAATTATTGTTTTCGCAAGGGGCACTATATGGTAAAATGTAAAAAAAGAAACCCACCAACTGGGTTTCTTTGGCAATTTTGTTGAGGAGGTTTTTCTCGGTGAAGAAGACAAATGAAATTCGGCCCTTTGGCATTCGGGACAGCGTTGCTTACGCAGCCGGTGACCTGGGCTGTAATATGAGCTTTGCCCTGAAGGGCACTATGGCGCTGTTCTGGACCCAGGTTATGGGTATGAGCGCCTGGTACTCCATTATGCTGCTGATCGTGCAGATATGGGATGCTATCAATGACCCCCTGATCGGCTCTATGGTGGATGCCGACAAGCATGCCTACAAGCGTAATAAGTTCCTGCAGTACATTTTTATCGGATCTATCGGCTTGATCATTGGCGGCGCCTGCTGCTTCCTGCCGTTCCCCAATGCCCCCGTATGGGCAAAGTTTATCATCTTCATTGCCGGTTATGTGGTATGGGATGCGTTTTACACCATTGCCAATGTTCCTTACGGCAGCCTGCTGAGCCTGATTTCCAAGGAGCCTGCTGACCGGGCTAGCCTCTCGGCATGGCGGTCTATCGGTTCTATTCTCGGTAATATGCTGCCTATGGTCCTGCTGCCCTTCCTGATCTACAATGAAGATAAGTCCCTCAACGGCACAATGGTGTTTGTTACCGCCTTTATTATGGGCATTCTGGGCTTCATCTGCTTCCAATTTATGATCAAGAACACCACCATCCGTGTGGAGCATGAAGTTAAGTGCAACGAAGACCAGCCTAAGTTCAATGTCATCAAGGCGATGGGCAATTTTATCAAGAACCGTCCCGCTGTGGGCGCTACTCTGGCAGCGATGGGTATGTTCATCGGTATGCAGGGCGCGACCACTGCTGTGAATGTCACTTTCCAGATCTACTTTGAGAATCCCAAGATCTCCGGCCTTGTGTCTATGTTTGCCATGATCCCTGTTGCGGTCTTTACCCCGCTGGCCCGTAAAATGGTGGTCAAGTACGGCAAGAAGGAACTGTCTGTTATCGGCGCTGTCTGCTACATCATCGGCGCATTGGTCCTGTTTGCCGCGCCTTTGGGTATCGTTCCCGTCAGCAAGGGCAATACCGGCGTTGACCTGCTTATCTACATTGTGGGCCAGCTGATCTGCTCTCTGGGTATGGGTATCTACTCCACTGTTTCCTGGGCTATGATGGGCGACGCTATCGACTACAACGAGTGGAAGACCGGCAACCGGGAAGAGGGTACAGTATACTCTCTGCACTCTTTCTTCCGTAAGCTGGCCCAGGGTGTTGGCCCTGCGGTTGCAGTTGCCATTATGGCTACTATGGGCTATGTGAACAATGCCGCTCCCGATGCCAACGGCGTCTTCACTTCCATCGATGTGAACCTGCTGAGCTGGGAGACCGCGCTGAAGATCCGTTCTTTGATCGCAGTGTTGTTCCTGGTAGCCGGCTTGTTCGTGTTTGTGGGCCTGGGTATTGTCTACAATCTGGACAAGAAGACCCTGGCTAAAATGAATGATGAATTGGAAGCCAGAAAAGTGATTGAACAGTAATTACATTACTGCCGCATCTGCTTCGACAGATGCGGCAGTATTCTGCAAATTTACAATTTGTTAGAAAATTACGGTGTAAAATTCGTATAATGAGACCATCACCATTATTGGAGGTATAAATTTGAGACAGATCATCAGCCTGAACCCCAAGTGGGGTTTTTCCAAAACCGCTGCCGGCGTGCCTGCAGCATTTGATACTGCCTGGGAGACCGTGGACCTGCCCCATAGCTGGAATGCTGTGGACGGCCAGGACGGCGGCAATGACTATTTCCGCGGCACGGCTTATTATGAAAAGACCATCGAAAAGGGTAATCTGCCTGTGGCGGAGAAGTACTACCTGGAGATCCGGGGCGCTAACTCCTCTGCTGATGTGTATATGAACGGCAAGCACCTTGCCCATCACGACGGTGGCTACTCCACCTGGCGGGTGGATGTGACCGACCATCTGCGGGAGGATAGCCTCCTGGTCATCGCTGTAGACAACGCGGCCAACGACCGGGTCTATCCCCAAATGGCAGACTTTACCTTCTACGGCGGCCTGTACCGGGATGTGAATCTGATCGCTGTGTCCGCCAGTCATTTTGATCTGGACTACTATGGCGCGCCCGGCATCAAGGTCACCCCTGTGATGGATGGCAGCAATGCCAATGTGGAGGTGGAGGTGTTCATCACCGATGCCAAGCCCGGTCAGAGGGTCAAATACACCGTTTGCGATGGCGAAGGAACTGAAATCGTCACTCGCGAGGCCGACGATACCAAGACCACCTTTGTTCTGGAGAATGTCCACAAGTGGCACGGCCGCAAGGATCCCTATCTGTACACGGCAAAGGCAGAATTGCTGGAGGACGGCAAAGTGATTGATGCTGTCAGCGCCCGTTTTGGCTGCCGCAGCTTTGCAATTGATCCGGAGCGGGGTTTCATCCTCAACGGCGAAGAGTATCCCTTGCGCGGTGTATCCCGTCACCAGGACCGCTGGGGCATCGGCAATGCCCTGCTTCCGGAGCACCACACCGAGGATATGGACCTGATCTGCGAGGTGGGCGCTACCACGATCCGTCTTGCTCACTACCAGCATGACCAGTTCTTCTACGACCTGTGCGATGAGCGGGGCATGGTGATCTGGGCAGAAATTCCTTATATTTCCAAGCATATGCCCACCGCCCGGGAGAACACCATCTCCCAGATGAAGGAGCTGGTCGCCCAGAATTACAACCACCCCTCTATTGTGGTTTGGGGTCTTTCCAATGAGATCTCTATCGGTGGCAGTACCGAGGACCTGCTGGAGAATCACCGTATTCTCAATGACCTGTGCCATCAGATGGATAAGACCCGCCTGACCACCATCGCAGCAGTGTCTATGTGCAAGATGGACGATCCCTACCTGCAGATCCCCGATGTGGTATCCTACAATCACTATTTCGGCTGGTACGGCGGCGATACCTCTATGAACGGCCCTTGGTTTGACAAGTTCCACGCCGCCCATCCCAATATTCCCATCGGCTGCTCCGAGTATGGCTGTGAGGCGCTGAACTGGCATACCTCCGATCCCCGCCAGGGCGACTACACCGAGGAATACCAGGCCTACTATCATGAGGAGCTGATCCGTCAGCTGTTCAGCCGTAAGTATATGTGGGCTACCCATGTTTGGAATATGTTCGACTTCGGCGCTGACGGCCGAAACGAAGGCGGCGAGAACGGCCAGAACCACAAGGGTCTGGTGACCTTTGACCGCAGCTATAAGAAGGATTCCTTCTATGCCTATAAGGCCTGGCTGTCCGATGAGCCTTTTGTCCACCTGTGTGGTAAACGCTACATCGACCGTGTGGAGGCTGTGACTAAGGTCACCGTCTACTCCAACCAGCCCAAGGTAGAACTGTTTGCCAATGGCGAAAGTCTGGGTGTGAAGGAAGCTGCTGATCACTTCTTCTACTTCGACGTTCCCAACTCCGGCGAAACCAAGCTGGAAGCTGTTGCAGGGGACTGCCGTGACGAGAGTATCATCCGCAAGGTCGATACCTTCAATGAGGAATACCGCCTGAAGGAAGAGGGCGCAATCCTTAACTGGTTCGACATTGAAGAGAAAGAGGGCAGACTGTCCTTAAACTCCAAAATGAGCGATGTGATCTCCACCTTCCGCGGAAAACTCCTGTTTATGAAGCTGATGGGCAAGATGCTGGGCGGCAAGAAAAAGGGCGAGCCGAAAGCAAAGCCTATGGGTTTTGAAATGACCCCGGAGCTGATGAGTATGATGGGCGGCTTTACCGTGCTGCGTCTGCTGACCATGGCCGGCGGTATGATGGATGCCAAATTCACCAAGGAAGACCTGCTGGAGCTGAACAGAAAGCTCAGCAAGATCAAAACCCCCAAGAAATAATAACCGACCACCGGGCGCGCCGTAAGGCACGCCCGGTTTTTATTAAAACCGCTTAAAAAAGATTTGACAGAACAAACGGCGTATAGTAAGATTTGTACATAAAAATAACGCAGACAGGAGCGATAGCATGAAAAGAGTATTAGCGCTGATTCTGACCGTCCTGTTGCTGGCAGGGTTGTTCCCTGCGAGCATTGTGGCCCAGGCTGATACGGTTACCAAAGAGGGCTTCTATTTGGTAAACTGGGACAGGAACTTTAAAACAGGAGATTACGATTACGTCTACTGGATGCCCTACACGTACATCGATAAGAATAAATATAGCGCAGATGCAGAATCCATTGATGTCAGCATGTTTTTTGACGGCCACAGTACCAGCAATGTGGAAGCTGCCGCAGCGGAACTGCATGACGAGTTCTCCAAGCGCCCTGTCGGCGCCCGCTATATCAATCTGGCAGCGCTGGGCAGTGTGTTTAAGAAGTGTGTCAAAGATGCCATCGATATGGAAGACGGTGTCCGGTTGGTAGCAGAGTGGCTGGACCGTTTCCTTGCCGAATATAAGCGCATCGGCGGCGAGCTGGATGGCATTGCCATCGACTTGGAGTATAACAAATACAGCAATTACTATCTGGATACCGAGTTCTACAGTAAAAACAACAAAAATATCTACAACGAAATTGTTGCAAATGAACGGGTTTATCAGAATATCATTCGGCCCCAGTTGGTGGAGTGGGAAAAACAGGGTCTGTTTGAATTCTACGAAAATCCGGATCCCTCCCAATACCCTGACCGTTCTGAGATTTGGACAATTTATCGCTTGGATGAAAAAGGCGGCAAGGATTTTTGCCGAAGCACATGGAACTTTGTTTTGAAGAACTATCTGGTAGGCTGCATCAACAGAGCGTCCTATGAGCCGATGATCAAATATTTCCCCAATGCCATTTTGTCTGACTATGACACCGGCGACGCCTATAGCTGGCATAAAAACATATCCATCAGCGGCGGCGCGACCGGTACTAGTGTCAAGGCCGGCAATGCATCTAACGGCTACTACTATGGCGCACCTTTCAGTGATTACTATTTCGCCTCCAGCCCCAAGTCCGATATCCGTACGCGATACACTAAGCCAGCCGGCTACAATAAGGCTGTGTTTAATCCCACCAATCCTTTCATCCGTGTTCTGTATGATGTCAACGACCAGCGACGCCTGCTGTTATCCACCCGTGACAAAATGGGTGAAGAGAATGCCAATGTCAATGTATGGGTCCCTTACTTCCATTATCGCAGCGCCACAGAAAGTTACGGCAATTCTCCATACTTCGCGGAGTTTATGTACCATATGGGCCTGAGTAATCCTAAGCCGTTCTTGGGTTACATCATCCAATCGGAAGTCCAAAATGAGGGCAAAGAATATGACGATCCCAATATGGGCGACTATCACTATGCGCTGCAGGTCAGCAATGAACTGCTGGCAGAGCTGAGCCGCGTAGCAGGCACTTCCGATCGGAAGGCGATTGCGCTGCCTATGTCCTGGAATGAAGATTATATTCTTTCCGGTATGTACACAGGCGGCCACAACATCTGGCGAATCACCCCGGATACCTCCCTGACCACAGTGGAGGAATTTATGGTAAGCGATAATGTGCCTACCTTCTCCGTGAGCGGTGTGACCATCACCTTCCCTCAGGGCCGCATTATCAAAGATAGCAAGATTATCCAGATCGGAAGCTGCGGCTATTGGGTGGAGACACCGGCCGATGTAACCCCTGTGGTTACAGTAACGGATGACCGTTATGCAAAGGATCCTGCCTTCGGAGAAACTTTCAGCAATTACAAGACCGGCGCGTTTACTGGCAGCGCCTCCAGTATGATCACATCCAACCGCGCCGATACCTACTGGACCGCAAACGGAACGGCTGCGATCAAGAAAAACGGCGATGATCAGGTGATGACCCTGACGGGCACCACTACTCTGACCAACACGATCGTGCCGCAAAACATCACTGCCGGCGACTATTATGCCAAGCAGCAGGCTTGGGAGGTCACTGTGACCCTGCCCGCCGATAATTACGGCGATATCAAGCTTTTGCGCTGTGGAGATACCGACGGTGGCATCAAGATTTCCGGCGGCAAGGTGTATTATGACCGGGGCGGTTCTTACCAGGAGCTGACCGGTGTGACCGTGGCTGCGGGCACATATACGCTGAAACGGGAGGTGGACTTCCGCACTGAGGGTAACTACACCAGCAGCTACACTGTCTATGATTCCAACGGTAGCCGCCTGGGTGGTACGGAGTTTGTAGCCATGTCTGCAATCGCTATCCCTGTTGCTAATATTACCATTTCTACAGAAGGCGCTACAGCTGCCGTGGAGCTGGATGACTATAAGCTATACGCCACAGGTGTGACCACCACACTGGAGCTTTACGAGACTGTCCGTGGCAGAAAGATCACCGAAACCGCTACTGCCAGAACGGAAGCGACTGCTTACCGCTTGTCCTGGATGAATGCAACCAACCAGCACAGGGTCGCGTGCATTTACGATGTCGAATCCGGCGCGATTCTCAAGAAAGTAGAAATGGCGCCGGGTATGGACGGTGTGGTCACCGGCATTGTAGAAGCAAGCGAAAGTAAGCCTGTGCAGATCGCTGTAAATGTGCAGGGTGATGCTGACCCCAATCAGCCCGATGTGACACCGCCTTCAGAAACGGAAGATGCAGGCGGGGAAGGGGGTAATGTTGAAGGCACGCTTCAAACAACCCCCAATTCCACAGATGCGAACACCCCTGATCACAGTGAAAAGAAGGGCCTTTCCGGTGGCGTTGTGGCACTGCTTGTTGTGTTGAGCCTTGCGGTGCTGGCCGGCGGTGTGGCGGCGTACATCTTCATCGTTAAGCCTAAGCTGGCAGCAAAGCTTACAGAAGAACCTGAGCAAGAAGGACCCAAACAAAACAGCGAAGAATAACAAATCCCCCTGCTGCTTTTTGCAGAGCAGCAGGGGGGATTCGTTGATTTCAGTGCAAATTGAAAAATCTATTTGTATCAGGTGTTTTGTGGCAGCGCCCACAATGTAATTCTATGCGAAGAATTGATTCTAAAAAAGTGTGTTGGCAATCAAAAAATATATTGCATAAAGGAACTTCTTGTGGTATAAGTATTCTGTGAAAAAACAAGAAAAGGATGGATTTTATAAATGAAGAAACTGTTCGCAATCCTCTTGGTTCTTGCTATGCTGATTCCTATGGGCGTAGTTGCCCAGGCGGAAGAGCCGGCAAAGAAACCGTTTAGTTTGACCAACTGGGAATCTGTTCCCGAAGGGGAATATGAAAATGTAGTACAAGCTCCCTATTTTTACATCACCCGGGAAAAGGTCAGAGAGAGTCTTGAAGATGGCAAATTCAGAGCCACCCTTCCTGCTGTGGGTGGTGGCACTGATATTCCGCGTATAGCTGAAGGATTGAAGGATCTGTTTGATACCTATCCCGAGGGCGCCCGGTACATCAACTTCTCTCCGCTGGCTTCCACAGTGAAGGAGCTGGCTGACATTTGCTTCCATGAGCAGGTTGTTGATTTGGTTTCTCCGTGGATGGATGAATTCATGGCCGAATACAAGCGTATCGGCGGTAAGCTGGACGGTATCATCATCGATATTGAGTACCTGGAAATTTCCAGCTACTACATCTACACCAATATACAAAAGAAAGACAATCTCGTCTACGACAAGATCGTCAAGAATCCTGCCTACGCAGAAAAGATCCGTCCTCAGCTGGTGGAGCGCGGCTTCAAGTTCTACTCTCCTGTAACAGCGGAGACCCCTGAGATTTTTGGTATCCACCCCAATGCCGGCGGTGAGTACGAAAAGTGTTCCGCTATTTGGGATGCAGTTCTGGCTGACTACCAGGCGCAGATTGTTACCGAAAGCTGCGCGCCTGTGTGGAAGTACTTTGAAAATGCCGTGGTCAGCGACTACTCTACCTATGATTCCAAGCCTTGGATCAATGGCGGCAGCGGCGGTACTCGTGAGGCTGTCGGTAATGCAAGTAACGAGGTGTTCTATTCCACCAACCCCGCCCCCACCTTCTTTAAGCAGAGCAACAAGCCACTGTATCCTGCTATCAAGACTCGCGTGGATGCGATCTTTGATAACAATGCCTATAACCGCTTCCTGTATGAAGCCAATTATGCCAAGAAGATCCGGCTGGCTGCCGACGAGATGCTGACTTGGTGGGTTGCTCACGCTTACTACAACGATGATACAAACCCCTATGTCCATACACCTTACTATACGGAACTTATTTACCACCTGGGCCTTCTGGATCCTGAAGTTTTTCATGGCTACATTATGCGGCAGGATTGCGTAACGGATAAGGAAAAAGATGAAGGAAAGTACGAAGATGCTTTGAAGATTGCCGATCAGTGCATGGAGCAGCTGAATAAGGTTGCCGGCTATGCAGACCGCAAGGCTATCAACGTAGCAGCTGAGTGGAACCATGAGTATGTTCTGTCCGGTATGTATGCCGGCGGCAAGAACATCTGGCGTCTGACCCCGGATAACAATGTGGTCACCTTGGAAGACTTCCAGGTGAAGGATGCCAAGGACCCCACCTTTACCATTAAT
>JAFVVI010000009.1 GCA_017502265.1 Oscillospiraceae bacterium | reverse complement strand
TTTGGGACTTCATTCCGAAGATTGTAGACCGCATAAACTCCATCTTGAAGCGTAAGAACACCGGCAAGACGGGTATAGCGGATTTTATTCATTTCTTCCTTATATGCCCGTTTTACCTCCCTGGCAAAATAGAAAAATGGATTGGCGCATCGAAGCATTTTTATATCGTCCTCCAGCATATCTGGTGTATCCAGAGGATTAACCTCAACACCTGCCCTTAAGCACATTACTGCCGTTTCGGCCAGTAAGTGGTTTCTGTTTATATGACGGGCATTCCCGGAGAAGTTGTGGTTATCGTATTCGTCCATATATAGCTTGTACATATCCTCATCCCACCACTTAAGCATGGGTAGAGCACTCTTATGGAAACGGACGGTCTTCCGATTGCCCCTCCCACACACATTCAGAAGGCGGCAGGTAAAGCGCTCATCTCGATCCGGAAAGCGAAACTCCTGTACTTGAGTGAGCTTGTGGATCAGGTCTTTATAGGACCGGACGGAGCCTAAGAGTCTCAGTGCGGACATTGGGTATTCCCCCACGAAGGGCAGTATTGAAAGCAGGGTGAGGACATGACTGCCCGGTCTGATAGTGATCATATTTCTACCTCCATAGTAATCGTTTGTATTCAGGCACTGAGACTCGCCTCCTGGCCTAAATCCAGTGCTGAAGGGGTGTTAAAAAACCGTTGCGGCACAATGGTTTTTTGGTTTTCAGTTTATACGTCAGAGCAACATACGTAAAAATGCGCTTTTTTACGATCCTTTTTCGGCCGTTTCCTGCATTTTGACCTTATTTGATTTCCGTATGTTTTTCTCCTGTGAAAGCCATGCTCCAAACGCATTTCTCGGAACGATAAACACCTCTGTGGACTCTTCATCGCCGACTACGCTGCAGTAATAATGCCGGCATTCAAAGGGTGTATCATCCACCAAAAAGAACATGGCCACGGCATCCACCACAGTGTTGAGTTCGATGTTGTCATGGTCCCGGTATTCCCGTTCCGGACGGTTGCGATCATAGGTGTGCCGGAAGATCATCACACAGTCCCGGTAACGGATGGGTAGTCTTTCCCGGGCAAAGGAAGCCAAGGCCGGGTACAGGAAACCACGCAAATAGCTGCGGGGAGACTTTTCTTTCCTGGGCAACAAGATGGGCATACGAAGATAAAACCAGCCTTCTTCTGTGAGTCTGATCTCTACCGGGACGGACTCAGAGATTGCCTCCTGGGCAGCTCTTTCTGCCCGTGGATGACAAGTATGAGCAGGTAGAGCTCTAGTCTTCAATGCAACCCCTTCTGAGATCTTTGCTGCAGTAACGGACAGTTCCAGGGCAGTTTCCAGATCTCGGCTCTCAGCAATGCCGTGAAGCGCCTTTAAAAGCTTCTCAGTCTCCTGGATGGCGCTATCCAGTTGCGAACGAAAATACGATTTCTCCGCCATATTGATCACTCCTATCCAAATCAAAAAATGTGTGCAGGTCTCCAGGTGCGTACTTTTTCTCTATTTTCGGTTTAATCTTCCCCTTATAATCACTACCCCAGGCATTAATACAGTTCCTACTATTCTTACAGTTCCTACAAGAGAAAATTACGCGCGCGTTATATAGGGCAGAAAGTGCAACGCTAATTCCAGACTCATTCTGAATAGGCGCATTCTCCCCAGACTGGTTTTGTTCCTGCTCCTCCATAGCCTTGATAACGCGACGGCTCTTCCAAGCAGTATAGCGGTTGCCTCTTTCATTAACAGAACCTGCAGTATGCGTATTTTGGGCACAAATGAGTATTTTGCGGAAAATACTCATAACGGTTTCTTCCTCCGGCATTTGGATCTCATCGCAGGTAGGATAAAACCGGCTGTAGATCACACTGCCATAGGAATTAGGCAATCGGTAGAGTTGGAAACAAGTCGCGTGGTTTCTAAAGAAGCGCCATACCTTGGTCTTCTCCCAACCCCAACGCTTACCCAAGGTCTCCAGGGTCAGCATAGAGCCATACTTGCCATACTGGATCACAGGCGAAAGGAAAGAAAATGCATTTCCATAATCACGAAACACAGTGTGGCACCACAGATCCAACCAGGCATCCGCTTCATCGAACTTGTAGTTCATCTCAGCAAGACGCTCGGTGATATCTCTGGGCATGCAAACGAACCCGTATCCGGGCGTAGCAAATACAGCACCATCCATGCATTCCTCCCCTGTGTACTCCATCACCCAATCGGTGATTTGGTAAGTCAGCAGTTTGGTCTCAGGATCCAGTGTATAAGTCAAGTATCCCAATGCCTTCAGATGATCCAATATCTGAAAGGCCTTTGCGCGGCTTCTGACACCCAGAATGGCTTTTACACCCACAATGCCGCCAGCCCACATTCCGGGCTCTACAGGGTTCTTGTGGCCGCAGTAGGTGCCGATTCCCTTGCGGAAGGCAGCACTCTCTGCAAGCTTCAGCCAGTAGCCCAGCCGTCCTTTCAGTTCGGGCATCTCTTTCCGGGGTAATTTGACCCACTTGTACTTCCGTAAACATTTCATTGCATTTTCTCCTTTCTCGTGATATAAAAATAGCAGCCCTTGCGATGAACAAGAGCTGCTTTATAGGGTCGCGTTTTGCATATGGCGACGGTCGAGGTTTTATATGTTTTTGCTAACAATTTGCTAACAGGACTGTTTTGGACTATATGAAACGGCTGATATCTGCTAACACGACCTGAATTAAAAAGTTTGGAATTTCCCATGGATTTTGTACTATCTGGCACTATTTGAAACGATTATAATTAGAAAAACGGGATAATCGTTTCTCCTAAGCGGAAGGTCGCGCGTTCGAATCGCGCCGGGTGTGCCAACCAAAATCGGGCGTGCTGCAATTTTGCAGCACGCCCGGTTTTTATCCCCATTGTTCTTTGATTTTCTCCAGTATCGCAATGCCGGAAACAGACAGCTCCTCTGTCACCACGGGGCTGGTGAGCTTGCCCTCCCGGATGCATTTGGCGATGTGGTTTGCCTCATAGATCAGCTCATGGTCGCAGGGGTAGTGGATGACCTCTGGCTCTTGCCCCAGCTTGTAAAGGACGGCTTTACGAGCCTTCCAATACTGGGGAATCTCCACATAGCCCCTTGTGCCGCTGATCCGGGCCACATTGTCCAGCACCGCCTGGGTGCTGTTCTTAACAGAAAACAGTACGCCGCATTCCATCTCACCTGTGAGCACATACTGCCACTCCGTGCCATCTTCAAAGGCGGATTTGACGCCGTGAATGGTCTTGATATCGCCAAAGAGCCACTGCAGCAGCTGCACTGCGTAAATGCCGCTGGACAGCAGCGGGCCGCCGCCCAAGGAACGGTCGAAAAGCCAGGAATTATACCCGGCGGAAAAGCTGTGGCTCAACTCCACCATATGGATCTTGCCCAGTTCCCTGTTCATAATTTTATCCCGCACCTCTACGATAGCCGGCAGGAAAAGCATTTTCTCCGCCTCCATAAAGAAGCGCTGTTTCTCCCGGGCGAGGGCAAACAATTCCCGGGTATGGGCAGATTCTGTGGTGCAGGGTTTTTCACAGACCACATGCTTGCCCATCTGCAGAGCCTGCTTGGCCAGGGGGTAATGCTGGGCATTGACAGCGGATATATAGACGATATTCACATTGGGGTCTTCCAGCAGCTCCCGGTGAGAGCCGTAGGCCGTGGGGATCTCCCACTCTTCGGCTTTGGCCTTTGCTTTTTGCAAAGACCGTGAGGACACTGCCACGATCTCCCCTGCGCCGGCAGTGCGCACTGCGGCAATAAAACGGGGGGCGATGGAAGATGTACTTAAAATGCCGTAACGCAGCTGCTCCATAGGCTTCTCCTTATTTTTCGGTGATTTTCAGTTTGCTGAGCATCAGGTTGCCGAATTCTGCTTTGCCGTCCACCGCGCAGACCTCACCGAAAAGGAACAGGCCCAAAGAGGCGGTATCCAGTGGCTTATCCAGAAGGCCCGACAGGCCGGCGCAGCCGAAGACGATGGCATCGGGGTCGGCATAGAATGCCCGCATGGTGTCGTAGACCTTTTCGTGGGCCACATAACGCAGCTTCATCTGCTTGCATACATCCCGGCCGCTTTTGATCTTGCCTTCGGGGCAGGATAAATG
Organism: Oscillospiraceae bacterium; assembly: GCA_017502265.1. GTDB lineage: Bacteria > Bacillota > Clostridia > Oscillospirales > Oscillospiraceae > Faecousia. Next base: position 8,636 of record JAFVVI010000009.1, on the reverse strand, counting down.
GGCATTCACATCGTCCAGATCGGAAATGGTCAAATGCTCAAAATCCGTGGGCGCAAGGCCCAGCTCCGCCCGCTTGGCGGCCAAAAATTCCACGGCAGGTACGCCGTCAATGGCTGCAACGGTCCGGGGATCTTCGGTGGTGACATCACAGATCTTCAGAACCTGGTCGTGAATGCACAGGGTCTGTGCAGTATAAGTATAGCGCTCATCGGTGAACAGCAGGATCGCCGCTTCTCCGCCACCGGGAATCAGACCCTTCCGGCCGGTGGGGCCGTCAATGGCTGCGCCGCCGCCCACGATGGGGCAAGTAAGGATGCCGCACAGTTTTTCCATAAAGGCGTTTTCTCCGCCCACATTGCCGAAGACCACAATGGCCGCATATACCGGCTTTTTTATCGCCTGCACACCGGCCAGCACATCTGCATAAGTGCCGGTGATCGTCACGGATTCTGCCCCATATTCCCGGGTAACCGTACGGTTTTCTTCATTGCCGCAGATACCAGCAAGGCCTAAACTGGCGCAACCGAAGCCATCTGCCTGATCCCAGGCGCCGGTGGTAGTAAAACATAACTTTGTCATAGTCTATTCCGTCCTTTTCTCAAATATCAGTTTTTCCGGCAATCCACCAAAGACAGCGTCTTCACCCCGGCAAGCTTGCCCAAGGCCTCCAATGCGCTACGGTGCTTACTGTGAAATGCCAATTCATAGACCGCCTCGGTATAGTCGGCGGTTTTGGTCAATGCGGCCAGCTTGAACTGGATATTTTCTCTTTTCAGAATGCCCTCCACTCCATCGGTAACCGCGGTTTCCTCCAGCCGCACCACCAGCAGGTAGGACTTAGCCGCCTTTTCCAAAAGCAAAAGGCTGATAATGCACAACGCGCCGATAAACAGGCAGCCCACCAGGGTGATCAAATAGAAACCGGCGCCGGCGGTGATACCTGCCGCCACTGCCCAGAATAAAAACGCAGTATCCACCGCATCTTTAATAGCCGTGCGGAATCGGACGATGGACAGCGCGCCCACCATGCCCAGTGACAGGGCCAGGTTGGAGGTAATGGTCAGCACGATCATACCGCTGATAGCGGTGATCATCAAAAGGGTCAGGCAGAAGCCGCTGTTTGGGGTCACATCTTTTCTGGAATTTTTATAAATCAGCAGGATAAACAGACCTGCCAAAAGAGAAGTCAGCAGTCCTAAAAGGATATCTGTAGTGGTGACGCTGGTATCAAAACCCTCTAAAACGCTGTTTTTAATGGCATCGATAATACTCATAAACGCTCTCCTTTATCGGAATTTCTCTCTGCACAGAGCATATTTGGATACGGACAGTTGCTGGCAGGGTACTGCCGTGAGCGTCCGCAGAAAGGCAGGCAGGTAGCTGCCATATTTGATCTCCATAATCACCTGTCCACCCTCAAGCACCGGGATTCCCCCGCAAGACGGGTCAAACAGGGTCTGCATATCCGGAGGCAGGACCCGCAGGTCTGTGTCAAAGGTCAGCCGCAGGTCCGTACCGGGGTAGAAATAGGCATCCCGCCGGTAGCGGACGGCAACGGCAGGCCTCAGTCCACCGGACCGCATTTGCACCGCCAGATCATCGTCAAGCCGGTCTAAAGAAATCAGCTGATCCCGGGTAATGGCCGCAGATTGCTTTTGGGTGAGAATACCCTCTTTCACCTTTCGCTCCAGGCGAATGATCCGGTCGGAAAAATCATAGGTCCGCAGGCGGAATTTGGTGTGCCGGGCAAGGCCGTCCTGTTTTTCCAGAAGGGCGGTGTCCATGGGGTCATCGTAGTACAGGGATGTAATGACATAGCTGCCGTTTTTGCCGTGACTGTCCGGGGTGAGGACTTGCTCCGCCCGGGCCTTCAAGCGGGCATACCAGGCATAGTCAATGATGTACTTTTCTTCGTGTCGCTGCATGCGGTCACCCTCCCTGCGTGGGGAAGCCATAGTCTTCCATCTGGTCATCGGTAAGACCGAAATAGGCCTGCAGGAACTCTGTGATCCGGGGTGTCCGCAAAGACGGGAACTGCCGCAGATAATCTACGCTTCCCTGCCAATTAGAATAACTATAACCCCAGCGGGCGCAGTCCTGCTTCATGTCCTCTTGGATCAGGTTTTCCAGCTCGTCCGCCCGGGCGCTTACATTCTGGGTAGACCAGATATTTTCGATCTGCCAGGCAAACCGGCGGAGGAAATTCTCCCGGAATTGGGGATTCTTTAAAAGCGCGTTAATCAGCGCCGTGGACAACGATCCGCTGCCGGTGCCGCCGGGGTTTGTGTAGTCGATGACGGTGTTGTAGCCCGGGGAAGAAAAGCTCAGGTCTGTATCGTAGAAGAGCCAGGTCCACTTCATATCCGGGGTTTTGAAAAATTTGATGTTATCAATGTCCGTATTGGCAATGTACATCTGTGCGATCATAAAGTCTGTGTAATTGTCCACATCCATCTGGGAACATACATAGTCATAGTGCTTCTGGTCCGTCAGATCGTGGGTAGACGCATACTTCACCAAGGCTGTATATTCCGGCTTGTCGGTGCCGTTAAAGCTGGTAATCTGCACATCGGCTACATCGGCATTGTAATTGCCGGCCACATAGTTTTCGTTGGCCTTTTCCCGGATGAAATACACGCCCCAGAACTGACCGTTTAGGTAAAGCACCGCAGGTCGGTATTTCTGCACCGCCACGGTGGTCTTGTCCGCCACAATGGAGGTCAGCAGCACATCCCGTATCCGGGAATAGAAGGCATCCTGTCCGCTGCAGCGGAGGATAAAGGTTTCATAGCTGTCAAGTCCCGCCTCTCCAAACAAGGGGTATTCCAATGCCCCTGCGCCGTAGTAATCCCGAAAATGCAGGGAGAACGCTTTCTTCTCCGAGCCACGGGAGTATGCGCCGAAAATGGACAGGCCACATTTCAAGGAAAAGCCGCTGCCGTCGGTTTCAAACAAAGAAACAGAGGCGGTTTTCTCCCAATCCTTCCAGAAATTCGCGCCAAAATGGGGGTAAGTGGGCTGGGCGTTGGGGCCCATGGCATAAATGCCTGTCTCCTCGCTCCACAGATCATCAGGCTCTGCCACCAGGCTGACCACCGGCAGGCTGTGCCCGCCATTGATCACATAGGTCAGGTCCACGATTTCAGAGGGCAGTTTCCCCGGCTCATAGCTCACGGCGCGAATCACTGTGGTTTGATCCAAAGCAATCGGCCCGGTATAGGGTGTAGATGCATCGGTGGGGGCGGTGCAGTCGGTGGTATAATACACCGTACCAACCGCAGAAAGGGTCACATGGACGGCATTTGCGTAGCTACCCTGGGCCGTCATTGCCTGGGGCGCGGCAGATACCGCCACCGCCGGGCCGTTTTGGCTGCCGGGTGTAGGGGCGGACAGGCAAGCAAAGGGGCCTGCGCCGTTTTCTCTGCCGTAGGCCATATCTGTGGGCAGCTTGGGCAGGTTTACATAATCTACCACTTGGCCCTCCCGGCTGAGGTACACATTCTCCCCATCGGAGGAGAGATTGGTGGGCAGCCGGTCATAGCCGGACAGGGAGATGCTCTTTTCGCTGAGCAGAATTACACAGTACGCTCCCGGGGCTAAGGTCTTATCCGGCAGGGCATCGGCCGTCAGCCGGTCGGGGTCGGTGGAGAAGGTGTAATCCTTGAGATTGACAGTTTTATCCGAGCCGTTATACAGCTCCACCCAGTCGGCGGTCTTGCCGTAAGCGCCCTTTAGGTAGGACGCGTTGGCACTCATCAGCTCGCTGATCCGCAGGTCCGCGGGCGCAACCTGATACATGCCCGCGCCGGTCCCGGAATTTTCATAACCCAGAGACACCGGGCCGCAGATGTACAGACCGTCAGGTGTTCTTTGCAAGCTCTGTCCCGGCACTATATCGGCGCAGGAGATCCGGGATGCCCACTTTCCCCCGGGGGTAAGGAGACTCACCACATCCTGCCGGGACAGGGCAAAGCCCGTCTGCTCCCGGGTACAGGGAATCACCATATATGCGCCAGGGGCCAGGGTCTGAGCGGGCAAGGCATAGCTATAGGGATCGTCCCCATCGGACAGATACCAGCCAGCAGTGTCCACAGTCTTGTCGGAACAGTTGTAGATCTCCACTCCGTCAATAAAGCTGCCCCGGTAGGGCACGCCGGCGGAGGACAGCAGCACCTCGCTGATGACCAGCGCCGGGGATTGCGCCATACAGGACGCGGCGAACGCCGCCGCGCCGGCTTCATCGTTGGCATAGCCAAGGCTCACCGCGGAAGCTTTGTATTCACCGATGCTGTCCAGCGACAAAGAAACATCCTTTCCGGGGAAAGCCACCTGCAAGGTGGTATATTGGCCCTGCCGATCTGTCAGGCATAGGGTATCACCGGAGGACAGGCCGAAACTTGCATGCATTTCACCGGTTTGGGCCACATAATTCTCCCCGTCGCAGAAAATCACCTGATAGCCGCCGGGGGCAAGCATCACCCCGGGCAGGCGATAACGGAATCGGTTTTCCGGGCTGTCGGACAGCCAATACCCACCCAGCCACACAGGCTCGCTGCCTGTGTTATGCAGCTCCAGCGCATCAGAAAAACCGCCCTTTTCGTCGGACAGGCTGGACACATTTTCCGTCAGCACCTCGGTGATCTGCAGCACCGGATTTTCATGTTCACTACCCTTTTGGAAGGCCTGCAGGCCCGCCTTATCATTGGAAAAACCAGGGGTTGCCGCGGCAGAAATCCCATATTCCGGCTGGCCGTAGACCATCACCTGATCGGCCTGCATGGGCATAGTGCTTACCTGGGTCACAGCCTTGCCCCGGGCATCCACCAGAGTCACCGTCTCGCCGCCGGTGGATTTCAAAGAAAAGCCCGTCAGCTCCTTGTCCAGAAACACCACCCAGTAGCTGCCTGCAGGAAAGGGCAGGTCGCCAAAGGGCTCACTCTTGGTCTTTCCGTCGGTGAGGCAAAAGCCCTGCAGATTGGTATCCTCGCCACCGTTATAAAGCTCCACATAGTCCCGGTAACGGCCATCGTTATCGGCAATGACCGTCTCGTTTTTGGCGCAGACCTCGCTGAACACCACACCCTCGGCGGTGATGCCGGCCTTGGGCAGAGGACCGTCCATGGAAAGTCCCCATATAACGGCCGCCAGTAAACATATGGTCAATACTGCCGGGAGCAGTATGCGTTTATCGGTAAATTTTTTCATATCAGACCCTCTGTGTCGGATTTTTCGACTTATTTCTTATTATACCGAAGGTATGCTTTGATTGCAACAAAATCCTGCTGAAGATTTCAGCAGGATTTCATTTTCAGTATTGGGTGGGCCGGATTTTCCAAATGTCCCGGGCATACTCCCGGATGGTCCGGTCCGAGGAGAACTTGCCGGCGCTGGCCACATTATAAAGGCACTTTTTGCCGAAGGCCAGCCGGTGGGCATAGTCCCGGTTGGCCCGGAGCTTTGCCTCCAGATAGGATTCGTAGTCCAGCAGCAGAAAATAGTGGTCTGCCCTGTGCCAATGGGTGCCGTCCAGCAGCGCGTGGTACAGTTCCCGCTGGGCATCGTCCGTGGGCACTGTGCCATCCACTAAGGTATCCATCGCCCGGCGCAGACGAGGGTTACTGTCATAGATAGCTCTGGGGTTATAGCTATCCCGGACCGACCGGAGGGACTCTACCGTATTGCCGAAAATATAGTTATTCTCCTGCCCGGCTTCCCGGACGATCTCCACATTGGCCCCGTCCAGCGTGCCCAAGGTCACCGCGCCGTTGAGCATCAGCTTCATATTGCCGGTGCCGGAGGCCTCGGTGCCCGCCGGGGAGATCTGCTGGGAGATATCCGCCGCGGGGATGATGGCTTCGGCGTAGGAGCAGTTGTAATTCTGGACAAAGACCACCTTTAATTTTCCGTCCATCTGGGGATCGTTGTTGATCATACGGGCGATGCGGTTAATATACCGAATCACCGCTTTAGCCCGGGCGTAGCCGGGCGCGGCTTTTGCCCCGAACAGGTACACTGTGGGGTGGAAATCCGGGAGACTCCCCTCTTTCAGCCGGAAATAAATATCCACGACAGACAGGGCATTTAATAGCTGCCGTTTGTACTCATGCAGCCGCTTGACCTGTACATCAAAAAGAAAGTCCGGATCAAGCTTGATCCCCTCCCGCTGTGCGATCAGCCTGCAAAGCTGCTCTTTTTTCTGCCGCTTCACGGCGTTGAACTGCCGGGCCAGATCGTCATCGATCATAGGCTTTAGTTTGGCCAGCTGATCCAGATCTTTTAAGAAATCCCCGCCAATGCGGTACTTAATCAGCTGGGTCAGCTCCGGGTTGCACAGACCCAGCCAGCGCCGGGGCGTGACGCCGTTGGTCTTATTCTGAAACCGCTCCGGAAAAACCCTATACCAGTTCTGAAACACATCGTCTTTGAGTATCTGGGAGTGGATCTCCGCCACACCGTTGATAAAACTGCTGACATAAATGCTCAAATTTGCCATATGGACGGTGTTATTCTCCACGATCCAAAGGCCGGGATGCTCCCGGCGGAGCTTTTCATCGATCCTGCAAATGATGTCCGCAATTTCCGGCACCACGGACCGCAGCAGCTCCAGATCCCATTTTTCCAGTGCCTCCCCCATCACCGTATGGTTGGTATAGCAGAAGGTGCGTTGCGCAATTGCAAAACTGCCCTCAAAATCCAGTCCCTCCTGCATCAGCAGGCGAATCAGCTCCGGGATAGACATGGCCGGGTGGGTATCGTTGAGCTGCACGCAGTAAAAGTCTGCAAAGCGGCTCAGATCCGGCCCGTGGACGCCCTTATACACCCGCAGCATATCCTGCAGCGACGCTGAGGACAGCACATATTGCTGCTTGATCCGCAGCCGCTTGCCCTCCCAGGTGGAATCGTTGGGATAGAGTACCCGGGTGATGTCCTCTGCCCGGTTCTTCTGGGTCAGCGCCCGGAAATAATCCTGATCGTTAAAGGCGGTAAAGTCCAGTTCCTGCTCCGCCTCGCACTGCCACAGGCGGAGCGTGCCCACATTGGCCGTGCCGTAGCCGATCACCGGCACATCGTAGGGCACCGCCAGCACCGTATGGTCAGCAAACTGCACCCGCACCGTATGGTTATAGCGCCGGTAGGACCAGGGATCGCCGAATTTTGCCCAATCATCGGCATTTTCCTTTTGGCTGCCCTCCGGGTCAAAGCTCTGCTTAAACAGGCCAAAGCGATATCGCAGACCGTAGCCGGATAGAGGGATATCCGTACTGGCTGCGGAATCCAGAAAACAGGCCGCCAATCTTCCCAGGCCACCGTTGCCAAGGGCCGCATCTTCGATCTCCTCCAGGCAGGCAAGGTCCACGCCCCGCTGAGCAAAAAGCTGCCTGATCTCCTCCAAGATACCCATATTATATAAATTGGCGTATACCAGCCGGCCAATGAGATACTCTGCGGAAATGTAATAGGCCTTCCGACTCTGCATACGGGCCTGTTTGGACCGCTTCCAGTTGTCGGAAACCGCCATCATCACCCCTTGACCCAAGGCCTCGTGGAGAGCATTGGCATCGGCCTCCTGCAAGGTCACATCATGGGCATATTTCAGCCGAGCCTCCGTCCACTGCAAAATATTCAAAGAATCATAATTCATAATGTATCGACCTTTCCTCACAGTGATACTGCGCATATAGCATTGTATGGCAGGTATGGAAAATTGTTGCCCGCTATGGCTTCTTCCATACCTGTACTGCCAATGATACCTGCTTACAGCCGCCGTTGTCAATACGCCGGGGAAAGTTCCCAAAATTTACATTATATTGGCAAAAATCGCCATTTCTTGCAGATAAAAATACCGAACAATTCCGCACCCCCAACTGTTTTCCCCGCAAAAAAATCCTTGCCTCTCCCTTTGGGAAAGACGCGACGAACAGGAGGTATCCCTATGCAAAACAAAAAACCTGCGGGCCGTAAGGCTCGCAGGTTTTCATGTTTAAGTAGATTAGGCTTCCAGGTTGATGCCGGTCTCCTTGTTGAAGACGTGGCAGTTGTGGCCGCCAAAGTCGAAGTTGACCTTGGTACCGGACTTCAGAGCAGCAACCTCAGCTTCGGTCATATCCATTGTGGAAACAACGGCGATGATGTGCTTGCCATGGGTGTTCAGGTGCAGGTGGACAGAAGAACCCATCATTTCGTGCACGTCGATGAGGGCTTCCACGCCTTCGCCTTCCTCGATGGTGATGTGCTCGGGACGGACGCCCAGAACGATCTCCTGATCGGCAACATTGTTGGCGGTCAGGGCAGCCTGCTTGTCTTCGCTCAGCTCAACTTCGTAACCAAAGAGGTTAATGAAGTACTTGTTCTCCTTCTTCAGCAGCTTAGCATCGAAGAAGTTCATCTGAGGAGCGCCGATGAAGCCTGCAACGAACAGGTTGTAGGGGTGGTTGAACACTTCCTGAGGAGTGCCGATCTGCTGGATGAAGCCGTCCTTCATGATGACGATACGGTCGCCCAGAGTCATAGCCTCAGTCTGGTCGTGGGTAACATAGATAAAGGTGGTATCGATACGCTTACGCAGCTTGATGATCTCAGCACGCATCTGGTTACGCAGCTTGGCGTCCAGGTTGGACAGAGGCTCGTCCATCAGC
>JAFVVI010000008.1 GCA_017502265.1 Oscillospiraceae bacterium | reverse complement strand
ACGTCCAGAGGTCCGATGGTTGCTGCGCAGGGAGGAACGTTTGCGATATCGCCGGACTGACCGAAGGTACCGTTCAGGGAGTTCTGCATGATGGTCATGGGGTGCAGCTTGACGATCTGAGCGGGCTGGTTCAGCCACTCTTCGATGTCGCCGGAGCCGATGAACTCGGGGATGGGATCTACAAAAGCCATGTGGCCGGCCCAACCGGGAGAGGTGGAAGCGATATCAGCGCCACCCTCGGAGATGTCGTTGATGATCTTGGAGTAGTCAGCGATGTTGGCGTTGGTGGGGAAGTGAACATTCTCCATGGGCATACGCAGCTTCTCGTCGATCTGGTAGTAGAAGTACTTGATCATGGAGTGAGCAAAGCCAGCCTCGTAGGTGATGGGGGCGATGTTGCCGTTCTCGTCAGCCCACTCGTCCTCAGCAAACAGGTGCACCTTGGAGCAGTCAACCTGGAAGTAGTTGATCAGCTGAGCCAGAGGGATGTAGGTGTCGGGCTCAGGGTTGCCCAGGATCATGGTGAAGGTCTTGCCGGCCTCGGAAGCAGCCTTCAGACGGGAGAACAGGGTGGCAATCAGAACAGGATGGGGGTTCATCATAACCTTAACGGTGAACTCGGGATGCCACCAGTCTTCACGCTTCTCCAGATCGGTGCCGCTCAGGCTGCGAACATACTCGCAAACCTTCTTGTCCTTGAAGGGGACAAACTCGTGGGGCTGGAAGTCAAACTTTGTTGCGGGATCGGTGATAAAGTCTTTCATTATACGCTTTCTCCTTTTAAAAATACTTGTTTCACATTCATCTTGTGATCAACAACGACTAAGTCGGCACGCTTGCCTACGGCGATCTCGCCGCGGTCGGTCATGCCATAGCATTTTGCCGGATTGTAGGATGCGAAATTAAATACATCCACCAAAGAAGCACCGGTGTGCTTCATCATATTCCGGCAGGCTACATCCAAGGTCAGCTTGGAGCCGGCGATCTCACCTTCGAAGTCGAAGTTGATATCGGTCACGCCGTCGTAGCCTTCGGGCACAGGGCCGTCGAATACGCAGGAGTCGGATATCAGCATGATCCGGTCATCGCCCTTGATGCGGCGGACCAGACGCAGCATATAGGGATCCACATGGATACCCCGGCTGTCGCAGATCAGCTCGGCATAGATCTCCCGATTGTAGTTCACGGTCTCGTCCACGCACACACCCCGGCACTCGGGATACTTGGGCAGGTCGCCGGTGGCGTTGGTGTGATGGGTGCCAACCTTCAGACCGTAGGGCATCAGCGCCTCGATCTGCTGGGGAGATGCCTCAGAATGGGCCACGGTGAAGATCACCTTGGGGTTGGCCATCTTTGCATCCCGGACAAACTCCTCGATATGCTCCCGTTCCGGGGCTACGCACCAGGCATAGGCAGCATCACCGGCTGCATCGATCAGCGCCTGGTAATCCTCCTTGCAGATGGGGCCCTTCCAGGGGTTACCCTCCCGGTCAGCGCCGAACTTGGGGTTCATATAGGGAGCTTCCATATACAGGCCCACAAAATTGGCGCATTCAGGGGTCTGCATAGCAGCCTTCATAGTAGCGATCTGCTCCAGAAGGTTTTCCTTGTTCTGGTTAAAGTACAAGGTGGGCAGCATGGTGGTTGTGCCGTGCTTTAAGTTAAACTGGGCGGCGTGGGCGGGGTCTTCAAAGACCCATTTGCCGCCGCCGGCATGGTTGTGGGTGTCGATGAGGCCGGGGCCCACATAGGCGCCCTCCACATCCACGATCTCGCAACCTGCAGGAATGGAAGTATTACGCATTTCACCAAAGCCCTTGATCATTCCGTCTTCTACAAACAGAACGGCCTCGGGGATGAAATGGTCCTTCATAATGAGTTCAGCATTGATAATTGCAAGCATCTTGTTCACGCTCCTATTTCAGCGAAGAGTTGCAAGCAGATCCTTACCCTCTCGGATGAGCTGTTCTGCGGCGCCTGCCTTATAATTGGAGGCTTTGGCCTCATAACCGCCCTCATCGTAAGCATCCTTGGTGGGGAAATAGCCTTCCCGGCCGTTGGTCATACAGGTGGGCATAACCATATCCCAGCCCTCTGCCTCTTTGACGCCTACACCAACTGCATTAAAGGGTTCTGCGGGGTAGCCAATCAGCGCCACGTTGCCGATGGATACAGCGCTCAAAGACAGAGAGAAATACTCAGGACCGTTTTCCAGGCGAATCTTACGCTTGGAGTCGGCGATGATTGTGGTCAGTTCCATACCCTCGAAGGGGATCTCATCGTCACGACCTTCCTTGTGCAGTTCAAAGTACTTACGGGCCATGGGCATCTCCTCCGGTGTGGGCATATTGGAGGGCATTTGGATAGTCTTGCGGGCAAACCGCAGGCTGTCCACATCCACATAGTTGACTACCTCGTACACCTGCATTGCGGCAGAAGCCATTACATTACCCACATGACGGGAAAATTGGTAGCCACGAGGACCGTCGAAATCAAAGTGCAGGTGGTTCAGCTGACCGCCCTTTGCATTGACGTTGACATGGTTCAGGTCGCCCTCACAGCCGTTAAAGAAGATTGCCTTCACATTGTCCAGGCTCTTTTCCAGGGTTCTGCGGAAGAAGCCGGGCCAGTCAGCGGAGAATTTCAGGCCGCCGATGCAGTCAGGGTGGTTGCCCATATTGCCCAAAACGATGGTCTCAGCGCCTTCACGGTCGAATCTAAGTACATTCACCCGCTCGTCCACATCGCCGATGGGATGCAGAATATCGGGGTTGCCCACGCCGGGATTGGTGCGGACAGAACCGTCCTTCATACGGAAGCGGCGGACAAACGCGACATTGGGCGCGTGGCTCACTGCCCAGCCCATCTTTGCAGGCTTCAGGTCTTCCAGTGCAAACTTTGCAGCTGCGCGGAAGCGTCTGCGCAGGAACTCGGTATAGTGCAAAACGGTCTCATTGGTAGATTTGAAGCTGATAGAACCAGCGGTATGGGTATGGACGGCGTGGATGATGATGGCTTCCTTGGGAAGACCGGTCTCCTCTGCCACATTTTCGATGAAAACATTCACATCGGCGGTCTCGATGGCACCGGCATCCAAAGTCATCAAAACAACCTTGGTCTCACCGCAAGCCAGAGCCAATGCGTTGATCTCCAACTCGTCCAACACGCCTTCGGCAAGCCGCTGGAACATATAACCACGCATGGGGATGCCCAGAGGCGGGGTAACATTCACTCTGGCAAAGCCAGCCTGTAATGTGTTCATTGCAGCCTCCGATTATACGCGGCCTTCCAGCTGGTTATCGTAGTGCAGGTCGTAAGCCTTCTCCTCGGCGGTGAACTTACGCAGGGTGTTGATGGTCTCGCCGTTCTTCCACTTGCGATCGTTGACATCCTCAGTGGTACCCATAACGGTGATATTGGCCTGACGGGGACGGGCACGGACATGGTCCCAGTCGATGAAGTAGATGTGTGCGAACTCACCGCCGTCCAGCTTGCCATCCTTGATGGTCAGGGTCTCGGAACGGCCGACGAAGACGCTGCGCAGGTGGCCGTCGGTATTCATAGAGGTGTAGTTGCCGGGCTCGTCAACATAGCGGCCGAACTGTGCGTGGATGGGGCCGGGGTGACGGTAATCACCCTCGTTGGTGTAGTCGGGGATCATCTTGCGCATGATGTCCAGCAGATCATGCTGCAGGAACTCCAGGTCGAAGGTGTCGATGTCGTGAGAGCACTCCTGAACCATAACGGAGCAGGTGGTGTGGTGGGAAACAACGGCAACAGTACCGTTCTTAACACCGGACTCCTTTACGATCTCCATAACTTCCTTGGAAATGTCGTGGAAGGTGGGGACCCAGCCACGGCTCTGCAGCTGCAGTTCTTTCTGATAAACCTTAAATTCCATTTTGTTTTCCTCCAAAAATTTAATTTTTGTTTTTATATTTGGCAACCAATGAACAGTTGCTTACTTATGTCTTTCGTCCCAGGCCTTACGGACAGCAGCGATCATCTCATCCACCATAGCGGCGCGGTCAGCGGCCTTGGCTACGCCGGAGGAAGAACCGGTGGCATCTGCGCCGGCGATGATGGTATTGTATACATCAGTGCCGTTGGCAATACCGGCAGCGGTCAGCACCAGAATATCGGGGTTGACACTCTTGACGCACTTGGTGGCAGCTTCCACATACTCAGGACCCACACTAACGCCGGTGCCAATCAGCTCAGAGGGCTCGGCAACGATGATATCGGGAGCCAGGGTGGCGATCTTGGAAGCGTCAGCCATAGAGTCGGCGCAGACGATGGTCAGCAGGCCAACCTCTTCGGCGCGCTTGATGGTCTCAGCCAGGACCTCGAAGGTCACGGGTTTCTCCACATGGTTCAGCATAACGCCCTCGGCGCCGGCTGCTACCAGAGATTCCGGCAGGATATCTGCCAGGCCGCGGCCCACGGGAATGGGATCCATGTGGGGAGCGAATACGTGAATACGCTTGGTGTTCTCCTTGACACGGCGGATATCCACTACCGGGCAAGTGAAGATGATGTCCACACCGTACTTTTCCGATGCGGCATCCGCAGCCTTGGCCAGGTCCAGGATCTCGTCACCGTACAGGTAGGACTTGGGACCGATCTCAAAGAAAGGTGCTTTGATGGTACATTTTGCGTTCATATTGTTTCATCTCCTGTATGTATTTTCTAAGTTTACCGAAGGCTGTCCAGCAGAGCGACGCCCTCTTTGATAATAATTTCAGCAGTACCTGCCTTGAAGCGGGAGGAACGAGCTTCATAACCGCCCTCGTCATAGCTGTCCCGCATGGGGAAGTAGCCCTCAGAGCCGTTGGTCAGGCAACAAGGCATAACCAAGCCCCAGCCCTGGGCCTTTTTGATGCCCAAGCCCACGCCGTTGAAGGGTTCACCGGGGACACCGACCAATGCCACATTGCCGATAACAACGCCGGTCAGCTGCATAGAGAAGGACGCGGGGCCGTGTTCCAAACGCACCTTTCGGTTGGCATCCGCGATAGCCGTGGTCAGCTCCATACCTTCGAAGGGAATTTCATCGTCACGGCCAGCATTGTGCAATTCATGGTACTTATAGGCCAGAGGCATTTCCTCGGGGGTGGGCATATTGGAGGGCACAGAGATGGTCTGCAACTTGCTGCGGATAGAATCCACATCGGTATAGTTGACCTTTTCATAGACCTGCAGTACGGCACCCACCACCACATTGGCCATATGACGGGCGTGGGGATACCCACGGGCCACATCGTCAAAATCGTTGAACATTCCGTTCAAGTCGCCGCCCTTGGCGTTCACATTCACATGGTTTACATCACCCTGGGCGCCATTGAAGAACATAGCCTTCACATTGGGAAGGGATCGCTCCATCTGATGACGGAACAAGGTGGGCCAGTCGCCGGAGATCAGACTTCCGCCGACCACATCCGGGTGGCAGCCCATATTGGCAAGGACGATGGTTTCACCGTCTTCACGGTCAAATCTAAGTACATTCACCTGCTCGTCCACATCGCCGATGGGATGCAGAATATCCGGGTTGCCCACACCGGGATTGGTGCGAACCTTACCGTCTTTCATTCGAAAACGGCGGACAAAGGCGATATTGGGCGCGTGACCCACTGCATAGCCCATTTGGGCAGGCTTCAAGTCGTTCAGCGCCATCACGGCAGCATCAGCAAACTTTCTGCAGAGCATACGGCCGTATTCCCGGACCAGTTCCCGCTTGCTTTCATCTGCGCCGGACACCTGCATACCGTTGATGCCGTCCAAATTTACCACCGGACCGGTATGGGTATGGGTGGAATGCACAACGATCTGATCCGGGGTCAGACCGGTAGCGTTGCAGATATGTTCGCAGATTACCTTCTGCACAGAAGTATTAATAAAGCACAGGTCTGCTGCCATCAGGACGACCTTGCTCTCCCCTGTGGAAAGCGCCAGAGCGTTGATCTCCAGTTCATCCAGCACACCCTCAGCATACCGAGCCTGGAAGTAACCAACGATCTCCGTGCCCAGAGGCGGGGTGATGTTTACACGGCTGAACCCCACTTGTAATGTATTCATTATCGCCACCTCATTTTGGCGCAGTTCTACTCATACATATAATAACCCCCAAACGGCAATTTGTCAATTGATACCAGCGGTTTTCCCTGCTTTTTCGAGAATAATTTTCCCATAGGTTTCCCATCTGTTTGTAAAATTTCTTTGTAGTGCTTGAAGGCGGGAAAGTTTTGTGCTATACTGGGCAAAAAAGATAAATTTTAGGAGGTTTTTCTTATGAAACCGGAAAGTCTGAACGCAATTTACGAAGCTTATGATATCGAGCAGGCCTGCATTGGCGAAATGAAGGCCCACATCGACCCGGAACAGTTTGGTAAAGCTGTGGACCTGTTAAGCAAAGCGCCCCGCATCGGTACTGCCGGCTGCGGCCACTCCGGCATCATCTGCCAGCATATGGCCCATCTCATGTGCTGCATTGAGCGCCCTGCCCGCTTCATCTCCCCTGCTGAGGCTGTTCACGGCGCCACAGGCTTTTTGCAGGCAGGCGATGTGATGATCTTCGCTTCCCGGGGCGGTAAGACCAAGGAGCTGCTGCCCATCGTGGATATCTGTAAGGCTAAGGGTGTGTCCATCATTACCGTTACCGAGAATATGGAGTCCCCCCTGGCGCAGGCTGCCGATGTGGTACTGAAGCAGCATGTCAACCGGGAGACCGATAAGTGGAATGCCCAAGGCACCACCTCTACCACCGCCTTGTGCATGATCTTCCACGCGCTGCAGGCAGCCGTCATCGAGGAGACCGGCTACCAGGCCGAACAGTTCGCCCTGATCCACCCGGGCGGAGCCGTGGGTGAGCGTCTGAACAACAAAGCCCTGTAAGCATTATGAAACTGTTTGAAAGTTTAAAAGCCAGCCGGGACAAGATCATGGCGCAGCCCAAAGAGGAACGGTTTTCCTACTTTTGGGATTACTACAAGTGGCCTGCAATCATTGCCGTGGTGTTGGTCATCGCATTGATCCAGACCACCATCAGCATTGTTAACCGCAAGGAGACCGTTTTTACCGGTTATATCCTCAACAGTACCGCCACCCCCAAAGACGAGGATTTTCTTCAGGGCTTCTTTGATTACGCCGGCCTTGACAGTTCTGAAGTGGAAGCGGCCATTTACTCTGATATGTACCTCCACCCGGGACAAAGCCAAAAGAACGCAGAAGTATTCCAGCGAATCATGGCAGGTATTGCCATCAACGATGCGGATATTATCGTGGGACAGGCAGAACCTTTCCGGATGTGCGCCTACAACACCAGCCGGATCTTTGCGGATCTGCGGAATTTCCTGGATGCAGAAACCTTAGAAAAGTTTTCCGACCGGCTATACTACATCGACGGCGCGGTTTTGGAGAAGTTAACCGCGCCTGTGGGCGAAACGGTGAATACCGCCGGGATCATATATCCCAACCCCACCAAGCCGGAGCTGATGGAAGATCCCATCCCCGTGGGCCTTGCCGTGGGCGACCGGGAAGCGCTGCGAACTTCTTACTACTACTCCCCTGACACGGTTTTGTATCTGGGCGTGATTACCAATACCCAACGGCCGGAACTGACACAGCAATTTATCGATTACATTTTTTCTTAAAACGCAACAAACCCCCGGTTCTTTCGAACCGGGGGTTTTCCTTTGCAATTAGTCAAGGGCCATCACATGGACCTGTGCGATGCGGTCGCAGCTGCCGATGGCCAGGTACTTCTCGTCGGGGGACAGGCAGACGGAAGACAGGACATTGGCCACAGAAGGACCGTCGGAGAAATTGGGAATATTGTAGTTGATGATACCTCTCTGGCGCAGACCGTTCTTGTCATCGTACTCGAAGACATAGCCCAGGTCCTCATCGTCACCGGCAACGCCCCACAGATGGGTTTTTGCCTTGTTGGTGCACATAGAACGGATGGGGCCGTAGGCAGCGGCGTTACCCAGGCTGAACACAGTACCATTGGGGTTTACAATGGCAGCCAGTGCGTCCTGCGTACCCACAAACTTGCGGTCATTGTTCCAATCCACCACACAGGAGGCCTTGGCACGGAAACGGCGGCCGGTAACCTCGGGCAGCTTGATGGATTCGTCGAAGTTCACAGGCTGAGGCAGGATATTCTTTCGCAGCCATGCCTTGTAGGTTTCGTCAATCTCGCTGAAGCGCTGGGTCTTGGTAACCACACCGTCCACCAGTTCCATAACAAAAGCAGCGGTCTCAAAATCACCGCTTCTGCCGGAGACAACATGGAGCTTCCAGCGGTAATCCTTGGACTTCTTATCGAAGGCCATACCGATAACCTTGGAATCCTCAACCTCCAGACGGGGCAGGCTTCTCCACACACGGATGGATTCCACCGTTTCAGGCGGGAAAGCCTGGAAGGGGTTGTCCACAGAGTTCTCCTCGGTGGCGACACCCTTCTTCTTCCGTTCCTCATATCTCCGCAGTTCATCTTCGGTCATATAGGTATCACGGGCGCGGAAGTCGTTACTGATGGGGCCACGCTCACGGTAGACCTTACGGAACTCGGACAGTTCTACGCCACCGGCGGAGGGACGCATCTTAGAACCGGAAACAGTATCCACCCAGAACAAACGGTCGTTCTTGTGGTCGTATTCTATCTCGGTGATGTAGGCCTGGATACGCTCGGGTCTGCCGAACAGGCCGCAGACATAGGGATCTTCACCGTTATTGGGATCCCAACGGGTCAGGTAAGACCGGGCATAGTATTTATGGGGCGGCTTATTACCGTTTATACCCATCATAGCCACCCACAGGACACCATCCTTGTCGATGTCAAAGGCGTTGATACGGGTGTAGCCGGGGGCGAACAGGCCGTTCTTGGGAACGGGAGAACCCAACACAGTCACCTGGCCGGTGGCAAACTCCAGCTTGTACATAATGGGGAAGCTGGCAATCGCCATATACAGGTACTTACCGGTGGGATCCACGCGGCCCTGAATCATATACTGGTACCACTGGGATTTCTCAATGCCCATTTCGCTCTTGGGCACATGCCACTCCAGATGCTCCACCTCGACCTTATCCACATCCACCTTGAACAGCTGGCCGGACTTACTACAGCCATAGATATGGCCGTCACCGCCCCGAACCAGACGGTAGGTAAATATCTCAGCAACCTTTCCCAGATCCTTGATAACCTGGCGGGTGTTGAAATCGTAGCAGTAAACATGTCCACGGATGAAGCCAATCATATACAGACGGTTGTACTTGGGATCATACTTGGCGCCGTATATGGATTCCTGAGGCACGGGAGTACCCAGGCTCATTGCGTGTCCGCTCTTGGGGTCATACACCAAGATCTGACCACCGGGGAAACCTTCCCAAACATGGTTATGGTGACCCAGCAGCAGGTTCTCGGGGTGTTGCGGTGCCTTGTCGGTGGCATGGGTAACGCCTACCACCAGGTAATCCGCCTCGTCATAGGGACACTCCGGGTAAATGGCGTGACGGGGAATGATATTCAGACTGGTATGGAACTTGGAGTGGGGCATCTTGCGGATGGGGTGCAGCAGCACATCAGATGCATCAAAGCACTCGATGATCTTGTCCTGGTCATAGTCAAAATAGGCCAGCTTTGTGGTACCGCACTCACCGCTCTCAGAAGACAGCGGGAAGTAGAAACGACCGTCGGGGGCCATGATGCCGTCAAAACAGGCATTGGTAATAGGACCTTCGGCCATAGGCGCCATTCTGGAACGGACACTGGTCTGGTTCATCATCCGGGCAGCCTCATCGGAAAAGCGCTCAAACACAAATTCTTTTTTAATTTCTTGATCCATAACCTTCCTCCTTAAATAGGGCAGCTTTATAATAACATTAATCCAGTACCATCACATGGACTGCTGCAATGCGATCGCAGCTGCCGATAGCCAGGTACTTCTCATCAGGGGACAGGCAGACGGAAGACAGAACATTGGCAACGGTAGGACCGTCGAAGAAATTAGGAATGTTGTAGTTGATGATGCCTCTCTGGCGCAGACCACTGACATCATCGTACTCGAAGACATAGCCCAGGTCCTCCTCATCACCGGCAACACCCCACAGGTGGGTTTTTGCCTTGTTGGTGCACATAGAGCGGATGGGGCCGTAAGCAGCGGCGTTGCCCAGGTTGAACACAGTACCGTCGGAGTTCACAATAGCAGTCAGTGCATCCAATGTACCCACAAACTTGCGGTCATTGTTCCAATCCACCACACAGGAGGCCTTGGCGCGGAAACGGCGGCCGGTAGCCTCGGGCAGCTTGATAGATTCGTCGAAGTTCACAGGCTGAGGCAGGATATTCTTTCGCAGCCAAGCCTTGTAGGTT
>JAFVVI010000007.1 GCA_017502265.1 Oscillospiraceae bacterium | reverse complement strand
GCCGGAAATGAAGCTGTCGCCGGCGCCCACGGTATTGACCACATTGGGGGCGGGAAAAATGCCGAAAGAAGTAAATTCCTTGCCGTCGTAGGCCAGACTTCCCTTTTCGCCGAAGGTGGCCACGGCGATCTTCATACCCCGATCCACCTTATCCTTCAGGAAATTCTCAATAAATTCATCCCGGTCCTTGTGATAGGAGTAGAAACCGTAGTCCACATAGGGCAGGGTGCTCTCCACCAGAGGATGCTCCAGCCGGTCGGCATAGTCAAAGGAGATGGCCTTGCAGCCGGCAGCCTTGATGGCAGGCAGCGCATCTTCAGCCTTGCCCCACAGAGCGGTATGCACCAGATCGTGGGAGGCAGCAAAAGCAATGTCCTCTTCGTCAAACACGATGTTTTCCAGAACACCTTCGATGTAGTCGCCATGGACACGGTCGTTGCCGTTCATATCCATGTAGGTAATGGCAGTGGCACCGTTGCCCACCTTCAGATGGCTGATGTCCAGACCTTCTTTGGTGAGGGCTTCGATCATCCACTTGCCGTCGGCATCGGAACCGGTGGTGCTGATGATGGCAGTGGGGATGCCCAGCTTTTGCAGGTTCACGCCGGTGTCCACGCAGTTGCCGGTGGGGTAGCGGCGGTTCACCACTTCACCATTGATGCGGACATAGACGTCAATACAGTTGTCGCCGATCATTGCAGTTTTCATGGTCTCATCTCCTGTTTTTATTATGGAAGGCAGCTCCTTACAGGATGCTGCATTTTTTAAACCACACTGACAAGTATACGGATATTTCTTACCAATTTCAATTTGCATTTCCCATAAAAAAGTTCGGATTTTCTTGTATAATATGAGAAACAAGATTTCGACAAAATCCAGTTTTAACACATATTAAAAACATAATTCGACGTATAAAGCTCAAAAATGTTATGGATTGCCAAATATTTAACGAAGAAACCGAACGATACCATTTTTGAGTGGTATAGTTTATATTTTTCGACTATACCACTTCTGTAAATTTTTACCATTTCCGCATATTGGGTCTTTTTTAAACGCATAAATATACCACTTTTTCAAAATAGACAATTGGGTTCCTTCAAAACTGGAGTATCCAACAAAATCCCCCGCAACGCCTTGCACGCTCCATAATCTCATGCTATATTGGCCTTGATCAGCCCCGGCGGTGTGCAACGTCCGGGACGATCTGCCGATATTTCCGCCGCTCCTGACGGGGGAAGGAAAGGCCGCACTGCGACCTCGGTCAGTGCGGCCTTTTTCTCAAGGACTGCCGCAAAAAGCGGCCACCATGTTAGGAGTGAATTTGTTATGCCCAAATTTGCAGACATTCTGCTGAAATCCAACTGCGTTTTTACCGCTGCAGGCGAAGAGCCCTTTGCCGGCTTCGTCGCCATTGCTGACGGTAAGATCCTCTGCGTCGGCAAGGGCGCTGCCGATGATGCTCTGATCGGTCCGGATACCGCTGTTTATGATCTGGGCGACCGTACCGTCAGCCCCGGCTTTTCCGACGTCCACTGCTTCTTTACCGGCTACTCCGTTGGTTTTGTGGGTGCCGATCTCAGCGCCTGCGCCAGCGAAGCGGAACTGGTAGAGGCCGCTCTGGCCTATGCCGCCACCATCCCCGCCGAAAAGAGCGTTCTGTGCCATGGCTGGAATGCAGAGGCTGTTCCCGTCAACGGAACCGCTGCCCTGGATGCCGCCTTCGGCGACCGTCCTGCCATCCTGTTTGCCGCAGGCTGCGAGACCTGCTGGATGAACCAGGCAGCCCTGAACAAGTATCAGTTTACCCCCGAAACCTGCTATCCCGAGGCCTATGTGCGTCTGCTGCCCGATATTCTGGGGGACCGGGATTTCATCATTCCCGAATTTAAGAAGTACATGAAAATGATGAACGGCCGGGGCGTCACCTCCGTGAAGGAAATGGGCTTCGACTGCTTCTATGGCTTCACTGACGTACTGGCAGATCTGGAAGCTGCCGGTGATCTGACGTTGCGTGTGAACTTCATGAGTCAGCCTGTGGCTGCCGATGCCAACCTGGAATACGGCAAGGCCATGCGGGACAAGTTCCGGGGCGAATTTGTCCGTTTCTCCGGCTATAACCAGATGACTGACGGCTCCATCAGCCAGCTGTGCGGCTACCTGAAGAAGCCCTACAACTGCGCCGACACCATCTGCGCCCAGGATATCAACTGGGAAAAGCTGGGCAAGGAAGCCCGCGCCGTGGATGCCGAAGGCTTCCGCTTCTCCCTCCATGCTCAGGGCGACGGTGCCATTGCCAAGGTTCTGGACATCTACGAGACCTGCAAGCGGGACGAAAACGGCCGGATGGTCAACCGTCACTCCATCACCGACCTGGAATTCTCCGATCCTGCCGACCTGGAGCGGATGGGCAGAATGGGCGTTATCGCCGAGATCTATCCCCAGATCCAGTCCATCGCTGACCGGGAAGGAAAGCTCAGCATGATCGCCGAGAAGATCGGCATGGACCGGGGCCAGTACTACTGGAACCGCCGCAAGATGGCCGATTCCGGTGTCCTCCTCAGCTGCGGCACCGACCTGCCCCTGCTGATCGACAACAT
>JAFVVI010000006.1 GCA_017502265.1 Oscillospiraceae bacterium | reverse complement strand
GAGCAGATGGAGTGCGAATTCTTCTGCCAGCCCGGTACTGACCTGGAGTGGTTTGCCTACTGGAAGGACTTCTGCAAGAACTGGCTGATCTCTCTGGGCATTAAGGAAGAGTCCCTGCGGCTCCGGGACCATGAGCCTGCAGAGCTGGCCTTCTACTCCCGGGCAACCACCGATATCGAGTATCAGTTCCCCTTCGGCTCCGGCTGGGGCGAGCTGTGGGGCATCGCTGACCGTACCGACTATGACCTGGGCCGCCATCAGGAGGCTTCCGGCAAGAAGCTGACCTACTTCGACCAGGAGCGTAACGAGCATTACATCCCCTATGTCATTGAGCCCAGCCTGGGCTGCGACCGTGTGGCGCTGGCCTTCCTGTGCGAGGCGTATGACGAGGAGGTTGTAGGTCAGGACAAGAACGGTAAGGACGATGTGCGTACCGTGCTGCGCCTGCACCCGGCGCTGGCCCCCTTCAAGGCTGCCGTGCTGCCCCTTTCCAAGAAGCTGGGACCCAAGGCTGAGGAGATTTACAGAGAACTGCGGAAAGACTTTATGGTGGACTATGACGATGCCGGTTCTATCGGCAAGCGCTACCGCCGTGAGGACGAGATCGGCACGCCCTTGTGCATCACCGTAGACTTCCAGACCATCGGCGATGATACCACTGAGGCCGATAACTGCGTCACCGTCCGTGACCGCGACACTATGGAGCAGGTCCGGATTCCTATTAGCGAATTGAGAGACTACATCGCTAAAAAGTGCGAATTCTAAAAAGATTTGCGGGTTTAATAGAGACGGACACCTCCCGTTATAAAACCTGCCCCAATTTGTGCGGATAGCACAAATTGGGGCAGGTTATTATACAGGGGAGGTGTTTTTTTGTAGTTTGGCGGCTGTCCATACAAGACCCTTGGGATAGAAGAAACGGATCTTCTCCTTGGCGACGGAGAATTCCACCGTCTCAGCCATACGCAGCTCGCCGTCCAGATTCACCGGCGTTGGCTTGTCGCAGATAATGCGGAGTTTATCGGTGGAATAGTGGCGCACCAGTTTGGGAAGTTGGGCGTATTTTCCCGCCTTGTAAATGCCGATAAGCTTGGCCACACCCAAGCGGTAGACCTTGTCCACCACCAGCACCTCCATCTTGCCGTCGGCAGGGTCGGCCTCCGGCACAGGGTTGAAGCCGCCGCCGTAGAACCGGCCGTTACAGGCGCAAATGAGGGTGAATTTTCCGTCCAGGCGCTGGCCGTCTACCTCAACTATGTAGTGCTCACTGACACCCCGGATGGTATTGATCACCGCCGAGGCCGCATAGGCCCGGAAGCCACTGAGTAGGGGCAGACGCTTATAGTTGGCCACATCCGTGCCCACCCGGGCATCAAAGCCCACGGAGCAGATGTTCAGGCTGTAGTCATCGTTGCAACGGAGCAGGTCGAAAGTGGTCTCCTCCGCGTCCAGCAGGCGGTCCAGATCCTTAAAAGCCTCCGGCTGGTCAAAGATCCGCACAAAATCGTTACCGCTGCCGCCGGAGAACATGGTCACCGCCACATTGTCATAGCCTGCCACGCCGGCAACGATCTCGTTCATAGTGCCGTCGCCGCCGCAGGAATAGATGCGGTATTCTTCCCCGGTCTGGGCCGCCCGGCGGGCGATCTTGGTGCACTGACCCGGGGCGGCGGACACCTCAATGGCATAGTCCATATCCCTGCCCTCGCAGGCGGCTGCGATCTTTTTGCGGTAGGCTTCTGTCTGGTTGCGGCTGCCGGCCGCGGGGTTGATGATAAACAGGTGTTTCATAGTTACTTCTTTCTCCGGGAATTATCTGTGAACATATAGTAATCGCACTTGATCTTGCCGTTGTAGAACTTGCGCTTTTTGTCTGCCCGGCGGCCGAAATAATGCTCAAATTCCGGCTCGGAGGTGATGACGAACTGCTTCCAGTCGTTGGCAAATTTTAAGTGCCGTCCCAAAGCGCTGTAGAGCCGCTTGGCGCTACTTTGTTCCATCATCCGCTCGCCGTAAGGGGGATTGCACACCAAAATGCCGCTTTCCGCCGGCAGGCTCATTTTGGTAGCGTCGCCGTCTTTGAAGGTGACGCAGTCGGACACGCCGGCCTTGCGGGCATTGGCGAAGGCCAGGGATACGCAGGTGGGATCGTTGTCCGAACCCATAATGCGATAATTGCCGGAGAACTCCAAATCCTTGGCTTCTTGCTTGGCCTGTTCCCAGGCGGATTTTGGCATCCAGGGATAGTTTTCCGCCGCAAAACCGCGGTTCAGGCCGGGGGCGCGATTCTTGGCAATGAGAGCCGCTTCAATAGGGATCGTGCCGGAGCCGCAGAAGGGGTCCCAGAAAAATTCTTTACCCCGGTAGCGGGCCAGTTGGATCATACCGGCGGCCAAAGTCTCGTGCAGAGGGGCATCGTTGCCGATGGCCCGGTAGCCCCGCTTGTGCAGACCCTGGCCGGAGGTGTCCAGGGACAGGGTTACCTGGTCATTGAGAACGGTAAAATGCAGCTGGAATTTCACACCGGTCTCCGGCAGCCAGGAAACGCCGTACTTTTCACCCAGTCGACGGGAGGCGGCCTTTTTGATAATGGCCTGGCAGTCAGACACACTCATCAGCTGGCTGTTCAGACAATGGCCCTTCACAGGGAACTGGCCGTCTTTGGGGATATAATCCTCCAGATTGGTCCGCAGTACCCCCTGGAACAGCTCCTCGAAGGTCTTGGCCTGAAACTGCGCCAGCACTACCATCACCCGTTCGCCGGTACGCAGGCAGACATTGGCCTTGGCCAAGGCGTTTTCGTCGCCGGTGAACAGGACCCGGCGGTCCTCCACCCGGACATTTTCCATTTTCATTCTCCGCAATTCGTCGCCTGCCAGGCCCTCCAGGCCAAACAGACACGGCACGATCAGTTGCATATGCTTCCTCCTAAGGAATGATTTTGTTTTTCTTTAAGTAGCGCTCTTCCTCAGAGAAGACGCAGCCGCAGTATTTCTGCATATAAAATGCATGCTCTCTGGCATATTCCTGTCCGGCCTTGAAGACTTCCCGGAAGTCCCGGTAGAGAAATTCCACGCCATAGGTCTCTGCTGCCCGCATGGCAACCTCTTTCATCAGCTCGTGGTTCTGATAGGGGCTGATGAACAGCGACGATGTAAAGCTGTCAAAGCCCTGCTCCTTGGCGGTTTTTGCCGTCTGGAACAGACGCATTTCATAGCACTTGACGCAACGGTTTGCGATATCCTCTGCTACCTCCCGAACAAAGGGCCGCAGGGCATAATCGTTCTGCTCAATCAGCGGCAGGTCGATACTTTGGGCAAATTCCCGCAGGCAATTGCGCCGGGCGCGGTACTCAGTAAAGGGGTGGATATTGGGGTTATACCAAAAGCCGGTCACCTCTATACCCGCATCCCGGAGGGTGGCCACACATTGGTTGGCGCAGGGGGCGCAGCAGATATGCAGTAAGGTTTTCATTGTTCTCTCTCCAAAGTGGAATGATAATGAAATATTATAACACAAAGGACAAAAATTCACAAGTAGCTTGCAAGAAAACCGCCCCTGTTTATACAGAGGCGGTTTTGTAGGTAGATTTTACATCACAGGCCCATTACAAATTGCAGCATGGCGTCTTTTTCAATAACGCCGGTGTGCAGTTCCTTCTTCTGCTGCAGACCTTCCAGATTCTGGGGGATGGGCCAGCCGGTCAGCTCTGCCAGGCGGTCCATCTGGGCAAATTCGTCGTCGCCGGTGACAGACTCCAAGGCGGAAAGCACCGAGCCGGGGAACTTATAGGCAGAGGCCGTGGACAGGACCACCATGGGCCGGTCGTCACCGGTTTGGCTTACATAATCTTCTGCTACTGCCCATGCGGTTGCGGTGTGGGTATCGCAGAGGTAGTTCTGCTCCTTGAAGACCTTTGCGATGGTGGCTTTTGCTCCTGCATCGTCGCAGCAGCCTGCCCAGAATTCTTCTGCAATAGCCGCTTTCAGCGCCTCGGGGACGGTATAGCTGCCCTCGGTATTCAGCTGCTGCATCAGCTGGGCAACCAGCGCAGTATCCCCGGACAGGAAGTACAGAAGCCGCTCCAAATTAGAAGACACCAGAATGTCCATAGAGGGGGACAGGGTCTTGTGGAGGGGGCGGCGGCGGTCATAAGTGCCGGTCTGAATAAAGTCGGTCAGCACATTGTTGGCGTTGGAAGCGCAGATCAGCTTGCCTACAGGCAGGCCCAGCTTCTTAGCCAGCCAGCCGGCCAGAATATCGCCAAAATTGCCGGTGGGAACACAGAAATTTACTGTATCGCCCATCTGGATCTGACCCCGGCGCAGCAGGTCTGCGTAGGCCTTGAAATAATAGGTAATCTGGGGCGCAAGACGGCCGATGTTGATGGAATTGGCGGTGGACAGGCGCAGACGATTGCCGGCAGGCAGTCTGCCGTTTTCCGCGGCGGCGAAAATGTTCTTCACGCCGGTCTGGGCATCGTCAAAATTGCCGTGTACCGCGCAAACGGCCACATTCTTACCCTCCTGGGTCACCATCTGGGCCCGCTGGACCGCAGACACGCCGCCATCAGGGTAGAACACGCAGATCTTCACCCCGGGCACATCTGCAAAGCCGGCCAGGGCTGCCTTGCCGGTATCGCCGGAGGTAGCGGTGAGGATAAGCACATCCTCCTCCATGCCCTTGACTTTCCGGGCAGCGGTGAGCAGCTGGGGCAGCATACACAGGGCAACATCCTTAAAGGCGGAGGTGGGGCCCCGGAACAGCTCCAGTACTGTAAATTTGCCGGTATCCACCGTGGGTGTCAGCTCTTCGGTCTGGAATTTTCCCCGGTAGGCTCGGTTAACCAATGTTTCCATATCCCCAATATCCGGGAGCAACGCGCCGATGATCCGGGCAGCCATCTGCAAAGTATTCTCCTGCAGGCAGGCAGCAACATCAATTTTGGGCAAATTTTCCGGCACATACAGGCCGCCGTCCGGGGCTAAGCCTGCCAGCACCGCCTGGGCGCTGTCGACAGAAAATTTGCTGTTTCTCGTGGAGTGGTATTGCATAGAGTCCTCCTTTATCTGCAAAATGCACAAAAGTAGCAAATAATATTAGAAATTGTTGGTTTTTTTGAAACAATTGCAATTCCTTAAAACATATGATATACTTTTCCGTAAGAAATTGCAAGGATAATTATTTACAAAAAACTCACGATGCCCATAGAAAAAATATATAGGAGGCGCAAAAATGCGAATTGGTTTACTTGGATTTGGTGTGGTTGGCAGAGGTGTTTACGAGCTGACTGCCCCCCGTGACGATATGACCGTCGCCAAAGTGGTATGCCTGGAGGATGTGACACTGCCGGACGCGCAGGTGACAAAGGACTTTAAGGATGTCCTGAACGACCCCACCATCGACACTGTGGTAGAAGCCATGGGCGGTCTGCATCCGGCTTACGAGTTTGTTAAGGCCGCGATCGAGGCAGGCAAACACATCGTCACCTCCAACAAAGCCCTCGTTGCTACCTTCTACGATGAGCTGATCCCTCTTGCCCAGGAAAAGGGCGTTTGCTTCCGCTGCACCGCAGCTGTAGGCGGCGGTATCGGCTGGCTGAGCGAGCTGGAGCGGGCCCGCAGAATGCAGACCATCGAAAAGGTGGGCGGCATTATGAACGGCACCTGCAACTACATTCTCGATTCCATGACCCGTCTGGGTCTCGGCTATGCTGACGCTTTGAAGCAGGCCCAGCAGCTGGGCTATGCTGAAGCCAACCCCACCACCGATGTGGAGGGTATCGACACCTGGCACAAGGTGATTTTGTCTTCCAATGTAGCCTTTGGCATTCGCCTGGACACCGCTACCGTGCCTGTGGCCGGCATCAGCCGCATCCAGGCAACCGATGTGGAGAATTTCACCGCTCACGGTCTGGTGTGTAAGCTGATCTCCACCGGCAAGTGCAAAGATGGCAAGATCAGCGCCTATGTGCAGCCCACCCTTGTAAAGCAGGGTGAGCCGGAATCCGCCGTTCCCGCCAACTATAACCTCATCACTTTTGTGGGCTCTGCCTCCGACCGCATGAGCTTCTACGGCCAGGGCGCAGGCCGCTACCCCACTGCATATAATGTAGTGCAGGACTGTGCCGATGTGCTGCTGGGTAAGGGCTTCTACAGTCCCTGCGGCGAAAAGGTGGCCGCAGAAAATACCGACACCCTGTGCTACTATGTCCGGGGCGGTATGGACGCCTGGCTGCAGGAAAACACCGCCGAAACCTGGGGCGATGCTGTGATCACCAAGCCGGTTTCCGTTGAGGCTATGCACCGGTGGCTGAAGGATCAGCCCGAGGCCTTCATTGCTGCATTGGCAGAGTAATCCCAGTTGAGAAAGGAAAACGTGTTATGCTGAAAGTTACCAAATTCGGCGGATCCTCCATGGCAGACGCCGGCCAATACAAAAAGGTACGGGACATTATAACCGCTGACCCCGAGCGCCGGGTGGTGGTTGTTTCCGCTGCCGGCAAGCGCAATTCCGCCGATCACAAGATCACGGATCTTCTTTACCTGTGCCATGCCCACACCCAGTACGGTGTGGCCTGTGACCCGGTTTTTGAGATGATCACCTCCCGGTACATTGAAATCCGGGATGAACTGGGTATCCAGCTGGACTTGGAGACCGAATTTGCTGAATTGAAAGAGCGTCTGGATGCCAAGCAGGTATCCCAGGACGAAATGGCCAGCCGGGGCGAGTATTTCTCCGCCAAGCTGATGGCCGCCTACTTAGGCTTTGATTTTGTGGATTCCGCCGATTGGGTCTTCTTTAACATTGACGGCACGGTGGACACCGAAAAGTCCTACGCTGCGCTCAGCGCCAAGGCCAAGGATTGCCACGGCGTGGTAATTCCCGGCTTCTACGGCGTAATGCCCGATGGCACTATCCGCACCTTCTCCCGGGGCGGCAGTGACATCACCGGCTCTCTGGCTGCTGCTGCGCTGGATGCCGGCGTTTACGAGAACTGGACCGATGTATCCGGCATTCTCATGGCCGATCCCCGGATCGTGGAAAATCCCCACCCCATTGCCGAGATCACCTACGAAGAGCTTCGCGAGCTGGCCTACGCCGGCGCAAATGTGCTCCACGAGGGCGCTATCTACCCGGTGCGGAAGAAGAACATCCCTTTGAACATCCGCAACACCAATGACCCCGCTGCCCCCGGTACCATGATCCGCAAGCACTTTGACTCCGAGACCGATCCCGACCGGATCATCACCGGCATCACCGGCAAGAAGGATTTCTCCATCATCACCATCTTTAAGCGCGGTCTGACCAACGAGGTGGGCATCCTGCGGCGGATCCTGTCCGTTCTGGAAAAGCACGGCGTTTCCGTGGAATTCGTCCCCAACGGTATGGACAATGTATCTTTGGCTATCCCCACCGCCAAGCTTACCCCCCATCTGTATGCCATTCTTGCTGATATCCAGCAGGACATTGCCCCGGACAACATCACCGTCCACGATCAGATCGCCGTTATCACTGCTGTAGGTCACCAGATGGCCTTCCGGCCTGGCGTATCCGGCAAGATCTTTGCCGCCCTGGGCAAGGCCGACATCAACATCCGTATGATCAACCAGGGTCCCGATGAGGTAAACATCATCTTCGGCGTGGAAAACAAGGATTTCGCCGATGCCATCCGGGTTCTGTATAACAGCTTTATTAAATAAGGAGGCAAACATGAAGACTTATACTGTTGCCGTTCTGGGCGCTACCGGCGCTGTAGGACAGGAAATGATCAACATTCTGCAGGAGCGGAATTTCCCCGTTGGCAAGCTGGTGCCTCTGGCCAGCGCCCGCAGCGCAGGCAAGACCCTGAAATTCCGGGGTGAGGATGTGACCATCGGCCTTGCTTGCGATGAGGCTTTTGAGGGCGTGGACATCGTACTGGGCGCTGCCGAAAATGACATCGCCAAGCAGTTTGCCCCTGCTATTGTCAAGGCCGGCGCAGTGTTTGTGGATAATTCCTCCGCTTTCCGTATGGATCCGGAAGTGCCCCTGATTGTTCCTGAGGTCAACCCCCAGGATGTGAAGGGCCACAAGGGCATTATCTCTAACCCCAACTGCTCCACCATCATCACCATCACCGCTGTCAACGCGCTGAATTCTATCGCTCCCATCCGCACCATGACCGCCTCCACCTATCAGGCAGTTTCCGGCGCAGGCGCAGGCGGCCCCATCGAGCTGATGAATGAAGTGGAGGCCCTGGGCAAGGGTGAGACCTATGAGCCCAAGATCTTCTCCCATCAGATCGCCTACAACCTGATCCCCCAGATTGGCGGCGAGGCCTTTGAAGGCTACACCAGCGAGGAGATGAAGATGCAGAACGAGGGCCGGAAGATCATGCACCTGCCGGAGCTGAAGGTGTCCTGCACTTGCGTCCGCGTGCCGGTTGTTCGCAGCCACTCCATTTCCGTGTCCTGCCACTTTGACGTACCCGTCACCGTGGAGCAGGCCCGTGAGGTCATTGCCAAGGCCCCCGGCTGTAGGCTGGTGGA
The DNA here is from genome assembly GCA_017502265.1 of Oscillospiraceae bacterium. Lineage (GTDB taxonomy): Bacteria > Bacillota > Clostridia > Oscillospirales > Oscillospiraceae > Faecousia. The sequence goes on along the minus strand of JAFVVI010000006.1, from coordinate 68,911 downwards.
CGATCTGGCCAAGAAGGAATATCCCATGCCTCTGGAGACCAGCGGCCAGGATATCGTGTATGTGGGCCGTATCCGTCCCGACCTGACCGATGACAACGGTCTGTGCCTGTGGTGCTGTGGCGACCAGGTCCGTAAGGGCGCTGCCACCAACGCCATCCAGATCGCAGAACTGCTTATTAAGTAAGAAAAAGACACACGAATTGAACTGCCCCAGTTTGTGCTACCTGCACAAACTGGGGCAGTTTATACACAAGGGGGCTTTTTTGTTCTGTTATGCGCTGTCAGCAGGCGATGCCAATAGCCGGAAGTGGCTTCCAACAGGGCAAGCGTTTCCTCTGTGAGCCGCCAGGCCCAGTTTTCCCGGGAGACAGTGCCGGGGATGTTCATCCGGCTTTTCGTTCCCTCAAGCAGTAAATCCTGAGCCTGCAATACTACCCGCTGGGCTTTACAGGCAAAAAGATCCCGGATAGCGAGTTGACATAACACTGAATTTTCTGTCTGCCCGTCAGCTCTCAGCAGGGCGGCGATTTGCTGCCTTGTTTCTGCATCCAAGCCTTGCAAATAGCCCATAAAAGTGTCGCAATCGTGGGTGCCCAAATAGGCCACGGTGTTCTCTTTGTAGCTGGCGGCGGTATAACCTGCCAGCAGAGTGGATTGATAGATCTGCATATCCGGCAGGCCGTATTGGGTAGCGATGGCATAAGAGCCGCCGGGGAAGCAGTTAAAGTCCTCCACCACAAATCTTTCCCTGCCGATTTCTTCCACCAACCGCTTTATAAATGGCTCGCCCACGCCGGTTTCCCAATGGCCCTCCCGGGGATGACCGCCGGCGGGAATGGCGTAAAATGCCCCCACGGCCTGAAAATGATCGATCCGGGTCACATCGTAAAATGCAGCGGCAAAAGCCATCCGGTCATAGAGCAGACGGAAATTCTGCTTTTGCAGTTCTGCGGTGTTGTAGAGGGGATGTCCCCATTTCTGTCCGGCGTCGCTGAAGCGGTCACCGGGCACGCCGGAGACGAAATCCGGCTGGCCGTCTTCGTTCAGCAGAAAACATTCCGGATTGTAGTATACCTCGCTGCTGGATAGGTTGACATAATACGGAATGTCGCCGATGACCTCAATACCTCGGGCGGCAAGATACCGATGCAGGGCATCCCATTGGCGAAAGAATTCATACTGCAAAAAGATGTAGTAAAACAGATTATCCTCTGTGGGGTTTTCCCGGGACAAAAACCGGCAGGCCTGCAAAACGCCGGGTCGCTCCCGGACATATTGCCTTGCCTCCTCAGCTTGCTGCGTCCGGGCAAATCGCTTGGCCGCCAGCCGAAGCTGTACCTCCCTTTTCCGGGCCAGCATATCAAAATCCCTCTGACAGGTGGCGGCATCGTCGCGGATTGCTGCGACCTCTTTAGGCAAAAGCAGCCCCTTTTCCTGCAAAATCTCCGGGTCAATAAACAGGGGATTCTGGGCAAAGGTGGACAGGGAAAAATAGGGGCAGCCGTCGGTGTGGGGCAGATTGAAGGGCAGCACCTGCCAGCTTGTAAGGCCGCTTGCTGCCAAAAAATCAGCAAAGCGGTACGCGTATTTGCCAAAAGTGCCGCAGCCGTAGGGCCCCGGCAGGGAAGAAATGTGCAGCAAAACACCGGCTTTTCTCATAACAGCCTCCTTGTGTATGATGCTTATAGTATATGCTTTAATAAGGCAAAGTTTTTTGATGTTGCATTAAGAAAATTATAAGTAAGTACATTTGTAAAATATGCTTGCTTTGTTGTTTTTTTATGCGTAATGTTGTAAAATTTTTATAAATGCTTTTCAGGAGGGAATATACTATGCGCAAAGATGTGGATATGCTCAGCGGCCCGTTAGGCCCGTCGATTATTCGCTTTGCCGTCCCGGTGATCCTGACCACAATGCTGCAAAGTATGTTCACCACTATCGACCTGGTGGTGATCGGCCAGTTCTGCGGCAGCCTGAAGCAGGCGGCGGTAACCTCAACTACCGCTATGACAACTTTGATGATTGGCCTGTTCACCGGATTGTCCTTAGGCGCAGGTCTGACCGTTGCCCGGACGCTGGGTTCCCGGAGAACAGAGGATATCTCCGGCGCGGTGCATACTGCCATTCCCACCGCCATCGTCGGCGGGTTGCTCCTGGGCGTTATTGGTGTGATTTTCGCCCCGGAATTGCTGGAAATGATGAATACCCCGGCTGATGTGCTGCCTCTGGCTTCGGTGTATATGCGGATCTACTTTTCCGGCATCGTATTTAACATTGTGTATAATTTCTGCGCCGCAATTTGCCGCGCTATGGGTGACAGTAAAACACCCCTGTACTTTCTGCTGATCTCCGGCGGTGTTCGCGCGGTACTGAACCTGCTGTTTGTGGCAGTGTGCAAATTTGAGAACGACATTGCAGCGGTTGCTTGCTCCGCGGTGATTTCCCAGGCGACGGCCGCAACCTTGATGATCACAGCCCTGCACCGCAGAACCGATGATTGCAAGTTTTACTTGAAGAAAATGCGGATTCGGAAAGCGCCTTTGCTGAGCATCCTTCGGATCGGTATTCCAGCAGGTCTGCAAGCTTCGTTGTTCAGCCTTTCCAATGTGATAACCGCAACCGCTCTGAATTCCTTTAATTCTGCTGCCTTGATCTCCGGCAACGGCGCCAGCGCCAATATCGAGGCCTATACCGACGCCATTGGTTTGGGCTTTTCTCAGACCGCACCTAACTTCATTGCCCAGAATTTGGGCGCCCGACAGTATGACAGAATCAAAAAATCCTTCATTACCTGTCTTGGCTTGGGCGCAGCGATCGTCCTGGTCACAAGCCTTACTATGTACGCCTTCGGCGAGGAGCTGCTGGGGCTTTACATTACAGACTCCCCGGAAGCCATTGCCTCCGGCCTGATCCGTATGCGATATAACCTGGCGCTGACCTTCCTGTGCATCAGTATGAGTATTTGCACCAGCAGCCTGCAGGGCTTGGGATATGCCACAGTGGCAACCTCTATCAGTCTGATTACCGCCTGTGGTCTGCGTGTTCTGTGGTTCCTCACCCTGTTTAACCTGCCTCAATTCCATACAGAAGACGGTTTGTATGCCATCAATCCTTTTACCTGGGGCCTGACCGTCGCCATCGAAGCCACGCTTTTCTTTGTGCTGCTGAAAAAGAAAGTCCGCAAAGAGCAACTGACAGAAACATAATACAAAAATCTGTGTTCCGAAAGGAACACAGATTTTTTCTTAGTCTTTTTCCGCCAGGACGGCCAGTACCAAATCCCAAAACGGCTGCACCTGGTCAATAAACAGGGTTTCATCAGGGGTGTGGAAATCCACTGCTGTGGGCTGAATGCCAACGGCGTCCATATCCGGAATCTGTTCCATCAGAATATTGACCTCAATGCTGGCGTGCAAATGCAGGATCTTGATATCCTCACCGAATAGCCGCTTATGCGCCTGGGCAAAACGCTCTTGCATCACAAAGTGATTGCTTCCCGGCCACGCGGTAAATGTGTGTTTGACAGTGGCTTGGAAGCCCAACATACGCAATAGTTCCTCGGTGCGGTAATACCACATATCCCGCACGGAATTGTCCAAACTGCGAATGGAATAGGCTCCGGTGAATTCTCCGCCTTTCAGGGAAATCTTGCTGAAGGTGATGGAGGTAATGATGATGCTTAAGTCCTCTGCATCACTCTTTCGGACGCCGGTGTGCAGGAGGAACATCGCCCGGATGATATTGGCAGAATCCTCCGCAGAAAGAATGTCTTTGGTTTTCTGGCGGGCAGACACCTCAAGCTGAAGATTGGGGTCGGTTTTCTCATACCGGGTGTTGATTTCCCGGAACTGTTTTTGCAGCAAACTTTCTGCCTCGGCAACACGCGCTTCCGGGACGCTTACATAGGCCTGGCAGTCGCCGTGTATGGACGGGCCCTCCGCTGTGATCTCGGCCAAATATACCGGCATCTGGCGGCTGAGCATATGTAGCAGTTCGCCCATAATATTGATGCAGCAGGCACGGTTTTTGTGGCTCAGGATACCTGCGTGTCCACCCAATCCACCATAGAGATTTAAGTGCAATTGGGTTAAACCCTCTTTGACGATACCACTAAATTTTCTGTTAAAATCAACCATTTTTGCGCCCACAGCGCTGACACAGATCTCGTGGGAGTTGCCGGCATCAAAATTAATCATCCGCCGGGATTTGATCACACGCAGGTCGGCATTGCGAATGCCGATCAAACCGGTTTCTTCTTCTACGGTACACAGCAGCTCAAGCTCCGGATGGGCAATCGAATCGTCATCGGCGATCGCCAGCATTGTGGCAACCGCAACGCCGTCATCGGCGCCAAGGGTAGTTCCTTTTGCTGTGAGCCGGTTTCCGCTCACACAAAGCTCCAAGGGATCTTTTTCTAAATCAATGGTTGCAGTGCCGTCCTTTGCCCATACCATATCCATATGGCCCTGTAAAAGAATCGGCGGTTCGTTTTCATATCCCGCCGTGGCAGGCACACGGATCAAAATGTTATTCATCTGATCCCGCAGGCATACAAGATTCCGCTCAGCAGCGAAGTTCTCAAGAAATGCAGACAGTTGTTCTTCGTGACCGCTACCGTGCGGTATACGGGTGATTATTTCAAACCATTTGAAAAAACCCTTTGGTTCCAGGCCATCTAATGTATAACGCATATTGGTCAACCTTTCCCCTGAAATTTGGCAGATTCTTCCGTCTCTGTTTTTGCCCCTTGCTTGCTGAGGGTCACCATAATGGCGGCGATCAGCACCACAGCGATGCCAATGCTGCTTCGCAGGCTGATCGTCTCGCCCAGGACAAAAAAGCCTGCGACGGCACAGACGATGGGTTCGATAGAGCCCAAAATAGAGGTATGTACAGACCCAATATGCCGGATTGCCAGTGTCAGGAAGATGCTGGCAAGGATTGTGCATCCGCCGCTGAGCAACAGTCCCAGAAGCGTTTGGAACGATATGGAGAAGGTCAGTTGCTTAGTCACCAGGATATAGATGAACAAAAAGACTGCCGATAAGCAGGTTTTTAGGGCAACAAATACCGTGGTGTCCATAGCTGCCAATTTCTGGTGTTCCACCCATAAAAAGTAGGCTGCATAGGCAACTGCGCATCCGATTCCCAGAATGATTCCGATGTACGCGCGATCGGAGGTTATGGTGCCGCTGCTCAAAAGCATCGCACCTACCAGCGAAAGGACCATTGCCACAACACTTTGCTTCGTGCAGCGGAAACCGAAGAACAAAACGCTGAAACCCATGGTAAACAGAGGAAAGGTATACTGCAAAGAAACACCAATGCCTGTGGGAATATAACGGTAGGATTCATACAGGAAAACAAGTGTGGCCACATAGAAAAGGGTAGCGACCGGCAGTTTCCAGCCAAAACCTTGGGGAATCTGCACCTTTTTTATCTTAGGCGCCGTAAAAGGCAATAAAATCAGGGCAGATCCGGCAAATTTGATAAAGAGCGCGGTTGCCCGGGGGATCGGATCCTGGGTCAGAACCTTTTGAATGATAACGGGAATAATACCGCAGATAACACCCACGGCTATGGCATACAAATAGCCAATATTGATGCGTTTACGATTCAAAGCTAAAACCTCACTTTTGTTGATATAAGTATTTCGACTTCTCTTGACAACCACTTTATTCCATCGAGGTCTAAAAAGCAATAGCGTGTTCTGCTTGCGCATACTCCTATATTTGCTTGCCGTTGATGTTGATTACAGGCGTTTCTTTATCTGCAAATCCGTTTTTTGCGCTATTTTTGCAAAAAAACGGCATTTCAAAGCGCTATCCTGTAAATTTTCTGCAATTTACCTAATTAAAAAACAGAATATAGGACTATTCTTTGGTGATTTCTATTCCCAGCGGACAGAAGTTGTGATACAATAACGGCGAACTGTTATGTGTTGGAGGTGCGTATGGGAAAAATGCAATTTGTATGGAGCGGAGAAACGGAGCTCCCAGCCGGTTGGGCGCTGCAACCCCACTGCCACGATTTCTTTCACCTGGCCTATGTCCACAGGGGCCAGCTCGTCTTTCGCGCCGACAAACTGGACTACCCATTGGCGGAGGGTTCTTTGATCTTGCTTCCTCCCGGCGTGGTCCATGCCGTGCCAGAGGACGCCCACAATCTGTGCACACAGTATGAGGTTATGTTCCGCATACTGGATCCGGAGCTGCAATTACTTCTCGACACAAAAAAGGTCCTTGTATTGCACGGCGCCTCCCATTTGGAACCCCTTTTTTCGTATATCTGTATGCACTATAAGAGTGTTGATCCATTGTGCATATCCTGCGTGGATGCTTTCTTGTGTACGATCCTGTTTTCCTTTCTGACGGGCAAGCCCAGTTCAGCGGAAGAATCCGCTGGGTATGTGGATACCAGCGGGTATTCGGCCTTGGTCCGGCGTATCCTTTGCCATGTGGAAAAAGATAGTGATAGAAAATATGATCTTTCCAGCCTTGCCCAGTCTTTGGGCTTCAATAAAACCTATCTGTGTACCGCCTTTCGCCGTGAAACCGGCATTACTATATCCGAGTATTTCAACTACCACAGAATCCGTGAAACACTGATCACATTGCAATATAATGGCTACAGCAAGGACTTTCCCATCTGTGAGCTGGCTGACCAATTTGGATATGCCAACGCATCCTACTTTAACCGCGTGTTTAAAAGATACACGGGAATGACGCCCACAGAATTTATGAATGCGCTTTCCCGGGGCACTGACAGCCCGGAACAATCTGCGTTTCAAAAATACTATAACGAATATCTGGATCTGAAACGCTACCCCATCAAAGAATCTCTCCGATACATGCGGGGATTGAAAGCGGCAGCAGAGGAAATCCTTTGACTTCTGTGTTTCCAAAATTTGTGTCGATTTCCGAAAAGAAACATTTATATTTTCTCCTGAAAAGGCAAAGCTATGGTTGCGGAAAGAAAAAATGCTTTCTTCGGAAAGTATTTGATCTTTCCAAGAAAGCAAGGCATACGAAAAGTATGTGCAAAAAAGGAGAGAAAAGCTATGAAGAACAACAATCAGATCAACATTCCCCAGGCACGGGAAGCTATGGACCGCTTCAAGATGCAGGCTGCTTCCGAGGTTGGCGTGAACCTGACCAACGGTTACAACGGTCACCTGACCAGCCGTGAGGCTGGCTCCGTCGGCGGCCAGATGGTCAAGAAGATGATCGAGGCTTACGAGCAGGGCATGCAGTAATCCCCAGTGCCAATGATCCTTCGGGGTCATTGGCATTCCATATTTGCAAAATTTGCCTGCCTGTGATATACTGTAACAAATCTCATTACACAGGAGGGCCTGTATGCGAATTCAGGAATCCGGCGAGATGTATCTGGAGACAATCCATGTCTTGCTGCAGGAAAAGAAATATGTGCGTTCTGTGGATGTGGCGGAGCATATGGGTTATTCCAAGCCCAGCATCAGCCGGGCGATGGGCCTTCTGAAAAACGGCGGATTTATCGAGATCGCCCCGGACGGTGCCATTACCCTGACCGAGACCGGTCTTGCAGTGGCGGAGAAAATCTATGAGCGCCATACCCTGCTGACCCGCCTTTTAATAACGCTGGGTGTCAGCGAGGCCACCGCGCTGGAGGACGCCTGCAAGTTAGAGCATGCCATCAGCGATGAATCCTTTGAAGCGATCAAAAAGCATATCAAGGCGCATGAAAAAGAACCTGTTTGACTTTTGTCAAACAGGTTCTTTCTTATTTTCTCGTCCAGGTGCTGCGGGAGAACAGCACCAGCAGGGGGAAGATCTCCAACCGGCCGGCAAGCATCATCAGACACATGGTCACCTTGGACAGATCGCTGTAAGCGGCAAAGTTGCAGGTAGGACCAACTGCGCCCAGGCCGGGGCCTATGTTGTTGAATGTGGCCAGCGCGGCGGACAGATTGGTCTCCACACTGAAGCCGTCCAACGACAGGATCAAAGTGCCCAGCACCAAAATAATCATATATGCGGCAAAGTAGGCGTTGGTGTTACTAAGAACCTTTTCGTCCACCACTTTGCCGTTGCTGCGGACAACCAATACATTCCGGGGGTTGAGGATCTGGCGGATATTCCGACCCAGGACCTTAAATAAAAGCAGCACCCGGATGCACTTCAGACCGCCGCCGGTAGAACCGGCGCAGGCGCCCACCACCATCAGCAGCAGCAAAATACCCTTGGCAAAGCTGGGCCACAGGTCAAAATCCGTAGTGGAGAAGCCGGTGGTGGTCATAATGGAGGATACCTGGAACGCCGCGTGGCGGATGGTCTCCTCCAATGTGCCGTACAAAGGACGGATGGCAAGCACTAGGCTCACAACACAGGCGATCGCCAGGCACACATACAGCCGCAGCTCCTCATCTTTCAAAATACTGCGCAGCTTGCCCAGCAGCAGAAGATAGAAGCAGCTGAAATTGATGCCGAACAGGAACATAAACACCGTGGTCACATTCTGAATGTAAGGGCTGACCTCTGCCAAGGAAGTATTCAATGTGCCGAAGCCGCCGGTGCCTGCAGTGCCGAAGGCGGTACACAGGGCGTGGAGCCAATGCATCTTGCCTGATAGCAGGAAGATAAAATTGATAATGGTAAGGACAATGTAGATGCAGTACAGGATCAGCGCGGTCTGGCGCATTTTCGGCACCAGTTTGCCCACATCCGGGCCGGGGCTTTCCGCCCGGAGCAGATGCATGGTAAAGCCGGCGCCGTTGCCTGTGGGCAGCACTGCCAGCAGAAATACCAGCACGCCCATGCCGCCTACCCAGTGGGTAAAGCTGCGCCAGTAGAGTATGCCCCGGTACAGGCCCTCCACGTCGGCGATCACCGATGCGCCGGTGGTGGTAAAGCCGGAGACGATCTCAAACAGGGCGTCAATGTAGCGGGGCACTTGTCCGCACAGTACCAGGGGCAGCGCGCCCAAAAGACTCATGACAATCCAGCTCAGGGCAACGCAGACAAAACCCTCCCGGGCGCCAAACAGTCTGCCGGCCTTCCGGCACAGCAGGAACATACCTGCTGCCAACAGGATCATAATACCGATGGTGATGCCGAAGGCCTTTACCCCGGGCCACTCGCCGTAGCCAAGGCTGATAAACAGCGCCGGGATCATAAAAGCTGCCTCAATGGCAATAATCTGGGCGATAAACCGCCCCATCATTTTTATGTTCATAGACGCGCCTCTTTATGCGAAGATATCGCCTAACTGCTGGAGCATACCCCGCCGGCCGGTGACCACAACCACCCGATCCCCGGGGACAAAACGGGACTCGCCGCCCGGCACTTCCGATTGCATACCGTGGACGATGCCGGCGATCAGCACGCCCTGCTTGAGTTTCAACTCTTTCAAGGGAACATCACAGTTAGGCGTACCGGCGTCTACCTGGAACTCTACTGCTTCAGCCTGGCCGTCGGCAATGGCGTGGACGGAGACTGCCGCGCCGGTCTGATTCTGCATAGCCCGTACATAGCGGACGATCACATTACTGCACAGCTCCTTGGGGCTGATGATACTGCCTAAATTCATAGAGTTGGCGATGCTGATACTCTCTTCCCGGCTGAGCTTGGTGATGGTCTGACCAACACCCTGGTTTGCCGCGTACAGAGATACGATCATATTGGTCTCGTCCAGGCCGGTCAGAGAGATTACTGCGTCACACAGGTTGATACCCAGATCGTCCAGAGTCGATTGATTGCTGCAATCTCCTTGGACAACGGCAGTTTCCGGCAGGGCCTCGGCCAATGCCAGACACCGATTCCGGTCCTTCTCCAAAAGCTGTACGGAGATCCGGTCCTTTTCCAAAAGACCTGCTAAATAAAAGCTGACCCGGCCGCCGCCGCACAGGAGCACTCTGCGGACTCGACGGGTGGTGATATCCAAGTTTTTCAGCAGCACGGCCAGGGTGGAGGTAGGCGCGGTAACAAAGATCCGGTCACCCTCCTGCAGCACGAAATTACCGCTGGGGGCAACGGCCTGCCCATCCCGGAGAACGGCGCAAACCAGTACCCGGCACTTGACCACACCCGTCATATCCATCAGCGCCACATTTTTCAGCTTGCTCTTGCTGTCGATACGCAGTTCCACAATTTCGGAACGGCCCTTGGCAAAAGATTCCCGACGGAGAAAGCCGGGGAATTTCAGCAGTCGCTCAATTTCCATAGCGGCCAGCTTTTCGGGGTTGACTGTCAAAGACAGGGGGAAGGTCTGCCGCATGGTCATGATCTGCTCGGTGTATTCCGGGTCGCGAATCCGGGCGATGGTATGGATGTTGGGGTTAATGCCGTGGGCGGTGAGGCAGCACAGAAGATTCACCTCGTCGGCATTGGTGGCGGCGATGACAAGATCGGCAGTTTGCACATCAGCCTGCTCCAGCACCGACTTGGCCGCGCAGTTACCCTGTACGCCGATGGCATCGTGCTTGACTACCAGACCTTCCAAAGTATGGCTGTTCTGGTCGATGATGGTCAGATTGTGTCCCTCGGCGGTGAGCTGACGGACCAATACCTTGCCTACCTTACCGGCGCCTGCAATGATGATATTCATAGCAAATACCCCCATTATGTAGAATTAACTTTTATTATAACAAATAAGACCCGGTTTTGCAACCGGGTCTAAAACGCTTATTTGATTTGGGGCAGAAGCTTGCTCCGGGTCAGGGCAGGCCGCAGGGCGAGATAGAAGACTGTGGCTGCGATCACCGCCACCACCGCGTTCACCGCTGTGGTCATTGCGCCCATCTTCGCCCAGATGGTTGCTGCCTCCTGGGGGACACCCAGCACATAGGTCTTGTAAAAGTAGCCGACTACCGGGTCGGCCACCACATTAAAGGCCATACCGCCGGCGCAGCTGAGAACAGTTGCCGCCGGGAGCGAAACCTTTCGCCCATTGTCCCGGCTCAAATGAAATACCCGATGGGCAAGCAGGCCGGTGATCAGACCGATGCAAAGCTTTAATACAAAGGTCTTGGGGGCGGAGGTCACATAGGCGGTGGTGAGGTCGGCGATGGTCATGCCCACCGCGCCGGCCATACCGCCCCAGAAGCCACCTAAAAACAGCGCCGCCAGTACGCAGAACACATTACCTAAATGGAACGCGGTCTTTTCTGCGCCTACGGGAATGTCAATTTTGCAGTATGTAAAGCCAATATAGCACAGCGCGGCAAACAGCGCGGCCATGCAGAGCTTTCGTAGAGATTCTCTGTTTTCCATTTGGGATACCTCCTGGGGTTTTTCTGTATTATAGCACCTTCTGATAATAAAGATAGCACCAAAAGAAAAGAAAATTATATGACCAGATTGCAAGCGTTTTTTTGGGCGGTCCAGAGACCGCCCAAAATTATACCTTTAATAGCAGCTTGGCAAACAGGAAATACACCAATAGGGAAAGTGCGTCTACCACGGTGGTGATAAAGGGACTGGCCATTACCGCCGGGTCTAATTTTGCAGCCTTGGCCGCCATAGGCAGCGCCGCGCCCACCAGCTTGGCGGCGATGACTGTCACCAAAAGGGCAAGGCACACCACCGCATCCACCATCAAGGTGACCTGATCGTTACCCAGCAGCAGCCGGTCCACCAGCCAGATTTTGCCAAAGCAGAAGATCGCCAGCACCACGCCGCACAGTACCGAGGTGCGCATCTCCTTCCACAGCACCCGGGGCAGATCAGAAAACCGCAGCTCATTCAGGCTCAGCGCCCGGATCACGGTGACAGAGGATTGAGAGCCGGAGTTGCCGCCGGTGCCCATAAGCATAGGGATAAAAGCGGTCAGCGCCACCTGGGCCGCCAGCGCCTCTTCAAAAGAGGTAATGATCAGCCCGGTAAAGGTGGCAGAGAGCATCAGCAGCATCAACCAGGGGATGCGGTGACGGAACAACTCCCAGGTGCTGCTTTTTAAATAGGTTTTTTCGGAGGGCAGCATACCGCCCATCAGTTCCATATCCTCGGTGGTCTCTTCTTCAATTACATCCATAGCATCGTCGAAGGTGACGATACCCACCATCCGCTGCTCCCGGTCCACCACCGGCAGGGCCAGCAGATTGTATTTGGTGAACATCCGGCCTACTTCTTCCTGATCGGTGTGGGTGGTGACGAAGATAGGATTGGTTGACATAATTTCGGAGACGGAAACATCATCGTCCTCTGCCAAAAGCAGATCTTTCACCGTCACCAGGCCCAAAAGGGTTCTGTCCCGGGTGACATAGCAGGTGTAGATGGTTTCTTTATCTATCCCCTGCCGGCGGATTCGCAGGATGCTCTCGCCCACAGTCATATCCGGCTTTAGTGACACATATTCCGTGGTCATCATAGAGCCGGCGGAGTTTTCCGGATACCGCAGGATCTGGTTGATGGACCGGCGCATCTCCGGGTCAGCCTGCTGCAGGATTCGCCGCACCACATTGGCAGGCATTTCCTCTGCCAGGGCGGCCGCATCGTCCACATACAGCTCCTGCAGAACTTCTTTCAATTCGTTGTCGGAAAACCCTTGAATCAGCAGCTCCTGCAGATCCGATTCCATTTCCGCAAAGGTCTCCGCTGCCAGTTCCTTGGGCAGCAGACGGAATATCACCGGCAGCCGTTGGGCCGGCAGATCGGCAAAGACCGCGGCAATATCTGCCGGGTACATGGTCTCTAAAATATCCCGGAGGGTGGCATATTTGCGCTCTTCCAGCATTTGGGAAAGGGTCTTTTTCATCAGTTCAAAGCGTTCTGTCATGGGTGATACTCCTTTCCGTTTCATATACTTATATTTTATGGGTTTTTGATGTAAGCGTCAACAGTGATTTTTGTTGTACAAACAGGCAAGCTGTGGTATACTGACACCAAAGGAAGTGACAAAAGATGTTGGATTTTATGGCATTAAAGCCGGAAGATAAGGCCAAATATGACCTGTATTTGCAAAACTGCGGAGAGCGGGGATGTGAGTATAACTTTGCCAACCTGTTTCTGTGGGGGCGGCAAAAAGCCACGATGCACGAAGGAAATCTGGCCTTTTTCTGCCAGTACAACCGGAAAAGTGTGTACCTGTTTCCTTTGGGTAAGGATTTGAAGCCTACCTTGGATGCTATTATCCACGATGCATGCAAGCGGGGCATTCCCTGCCGGCTCACCAGTTTAACTGCTGCCGATTGCGAAAATTTAGAGCAGTGGTATCCGGGGAAGTTCTATTTCCAGCCGGACCGGGACAGTTTTGATTATATTTATGCCATTGAGGCGTTGGCGGAATTAAAGGGTAAAAAGCTTCAGCGCAAGCGCAATCACTATAATCGCTTCCGCCTGCTCCATCCCCATTGTACGGCGCAGCCCATTACCGATGAAAACACGGCGCAGGTGGTGGAGATGCTGGAGCAGTGGTATGCCCACAAAAAGGAGCAGGACCCCACCGCCAGCTTCTATCTGGAGCGCACCGCTATTCTAAAGGCGCTGAAGCATCGGCAGGATTTGGGAATGGAGGGTCTTGTGCTGCTGGATAAGGGTAAGGTCATCGCCATGACCCTTGGCTCACCCCTGTCGGAGAACACCTTTGATGTGCAGTTTGAAAAGGCAGCCGATGGCTATGACGGAGCGTATGCCGCCATCAACCGGGAGTTTGCCCAATATTTAATGAAGAAATACCCGCGGCTGCTGTGGCTGAACCGGGAGGATGATCTGGGTCTGGAGGGCCTGCGAAAGGCAAAGCTTTCCTACTGCCCGGACAGATTGGTGGAAAAGTACTGGGCGTGCCTGAAGGAGGAAGGCTATGATTGCTGATCTGCGGGCGCTGTGGCAGCAGGCCTTTGGGGATTCCGAGGAAACACTGGATGCCTTTTTTGCCACGGGCTTTTCCCCGGACCGGTGTCATTATCTGACGGAAAATGGTGTCATCGTCAGCACCCTTTACTGGTTTGACTGCCAGTTGAATGGGCAGAAATTAGCATATCTGTACGCCGTGGCTACTGATGAACGGTATCGCGGCCGTGGTCTTGCCCGCAGGCTGATGACCCAGACCCACGCAATTCTCAAAGAGAAAGGCTACGCCGGGTCGATTTTAGTCCCGGGCAGCAAAGAATTGTTTGATATGTACGAAAAGTTAGGCTATCGGACGGTCAGCTCGGTCAAGGAATTTTCTTCCCAACAGGGAAGCGCGCCTGTTGCCCTGCGCCAAATCAACGCCGGGCAGTATGCTGTCCTGCGACGGCAATATCTGCCCAAGGGCGGTGTGCGCCAAGAGGGCGCAACGCTGGATTTTCTGCAGACCTGCTGCCAATTTTATGCCGGCGGGGATTTCCTTTTGGCAGCAGCCAAAGAGGGAGATTGTCTGCTGGCGCGGGAGCTTTTGGGCAACGAAAAAGCTGCGCCCGGTATTCTAAGAGAATTGGGCATCTCCAAAGGGCAGTTCCGCACGCCGGGTAACGGCCGGGATTTTGCTATGTATTTGCCTTTGACCGACGATTGCCCCGTTCCGGCCTATTTCGGCTTGGCGCTGGATTAAAAAAGTTGTCAAAGGGCGTATTTTTTTCTTGCACATCGGAAAAAACAGTAGTATAATTTTGGTATCTTTTTTGAAACTGATATGGAGGGATTTTATATGAGTAGTAATGTTCGTCCCGAGACTATGGAGCGTATCACCACCAAAGCGCTGGCAGATGCCTTTATCGAAGAGCAAATTGCAGCCGTTCGCGCCCAGGTGGGTGATAAGAAGGTGCTGCTGGCCCTTAGTGGCGGCGTGGACTCTTCCGTGGTTGCCGCGTTGCTGATTAAGGCTATCGGCAAGCAGCTGGTGTGTGTCCATGTGAATCACGGCCTGATGCGCAAGGGCGAGAGTGAAGATGTGATCAAGATCTTTGGCCAGGAGATGGATGCCAATCTGATCTATGTGGACGCTACTGACCGCTTCCTGGGATTGCTGGCCGGCGTTTCCGACCCGGAGACCAAGCGCAAGATCATCGGCAAGGAGTTCATCGAGGTCTTTGCTGAGGAGGCCCGCAAGCTGGAGGATGTAACCTTCCTGGCCCAGGGTACGATTTACCCTGACATTCTGGAATCTGTCAAGGCGGCCGAGGGCAAGAAGGCCGTCAAGTCCCACCACAATGTGGGCGGCCTGCCGGAGGATCTGAAATTCGAGCTGGTTGAGCCTGTGAAGCTGCTGTTCAAGGACGAGGTCCGTGTGGTTGGCGAGGCTCTGGGTCTGCCCCACGCAATGGTCTACCGTCAGCCCTTCCCCGGCCCCGGTCTGGGTGTCCGCTGCCTGGGCGCTATCACCCGCGATCGTCTCCATGCCCTGCGGGAGGCCGATGCTATTCTGCGGGACGAGTTTGACAAGTGCGGCCTTGCTGAGAAGGTTTGGCAGTACTTCATCGCCGTGCCCGATATCAAGAGCGTAGGCGTGAAGGACGACAGCCGCTACGAAGGCTGGCCCGCCATTATCCGCGCTGTGAACACCAAGGACGCTATGACAGCAACCATTGAGGAGATCCCCTATGCGGTGCTGCACAAGATCGTGGCCCGCATTACCGCCGAGGTCGAGGGTATCAACCGCGTCCTGTTCGACCTGACCCCCAAGCCCACCGGTACCATCGAGTGGGAATAAACAGCTTATCAAAGAACAGACCAAATCATTCCCAAAGGAATAATTTTGGCTATTCTCTAACCCAATAAAAATATGCCTTCTGCGTTTACTCGCAGAGGGCATTTTTTATACTTATCCCCACTCAATGGTGCCGGTGGGTTTGGAGATCAGGCTAAACGGACAACTTTTTATATATGCCGCTATAGAAACACGAATTGTATCTAAGGGAATGTTTTTTATTCTACTAATGGGAATAGTTAATGTTCTACTATGATACAGCTGTAGCCCAATAAATAAAAATATGCCTTCTGCATTTATTTGCAGAAGGCTATTTTATTCCTCTGTTTAGTTGTGATATATATTTGCACCAAAGGGCGCTGATAGGCCATTTATACTTGCAAAATAAAATATGAGGTGTATAATAAAAGTATCTATTTTGGAGGTGGATTTATGAAACTGAAAAGAGTATTATCCTTATTATTAAGCCTTGTGCTGATTGTGGCATTGTTCCCGATTGCTGTTTTTGCTGCCCCGTCCCAGATTCAATATACTATGATGCTTAATGGGGAGCGGTATACCTACTACACCTATTTAGTCAAGCGGGGCGAATCTATCGAAATGGCATTGGAAAATGTTATGGTAGACGGCCAGCCTGCTCCTGCCGATAAAGTTTCTTATCAATGGAGCGAATCGTTTACCGACCCCTCTCGTCCCGGTCTCGCTTTCCGCGAAATTGCCGGCGCCACCCAGAACACCTATACGGTGGATTCCTACGCAGGTGTAGAACAGTATATGTGCGACATTGTATTGGAAGACGGCAGCCGCACTTCCTGCACATTCTATTTTGCAGAAGATTCCCTGACATTGTCCGGCAGCGCCAGCCAGCCTTGTACTTATAACGAAGAATATGATGAGTGGGAAATTAAGGAGCTTTCTGTAGGAGATACTGTTACGCTGACCGTAACACCCCAGTCCACCCTAGAAAATCCCACCTATACCTATTCTTGGTCCGGTGGTACCGTTTATATTCCCCCTGACGGCGCCTCCCAAGGTGTAGTCACCAACCACACCGCCAACACACTGACGGTAGAGAAATTCACCGGCGAGCAACGCTACTCTTGTGAAGTTTCTGACGGAAATACCACAAAATATATTTATTTCGTCTTGATTCCCAAGAAAACGATCACCAGTGCAATTACCGTCAACGGTAATGTGCCGGGCACATATGCAGGCACATATATTTATGTGACCAACCCCGGTGAAGAAGTGAAGGTAGAGATTCCTGCCAGCACCACCGGCAGCAATGTAAACTACAGCTGGTATTATACCAACGAGGATACACCAATTCACAAAATTACCGAAACTGGCAACTCTGTTACCCACAAAAAATCTACTTTCACAGAGAATAATCCCTATGCTTGGGAAGTATTTGAGTGCTACATAGAAGATGGCAATGATCTGATTCGTTATTGGCTGATGCTATTCTGCCTGGATCCGGAAACACCTCTGGCCGAGGCAAAGAAAATCGGCGCCAACACACCGAAAGTGAGCATTCAGACAAGCGATACTGATTTGGCAAACAGTGCCTTGGAAGGCAAAGACCTGCAATATATGCAAATGGGCGCGCCTACGGAAATTATTCTGACCACAGAAATGAAGGGCACTGTAGCAGATGCTGAAAAGCAGGCGATCGATAATCAGCTGGGTAAAAACAGCGAAATTGGTATGTATCTGGATATGAATCTGTTCAAGGATGTTGCCGGCGAACAGACCCAGATCACAGAAACCAACAGCGAAATTCGGTTAAGCATTGACTTGCCGGAGACATTGTTAAACCAGGATTCCAAGGTGACCCGTACGTATCAAATGATCCGTATGCATGACGGTGTAGCAGAAGTGCTGGATTGCACACTGGATCAGGAAACCAAAAAATTGACTTTTGATACCGATAAGTTCTCCACCTACACTGTGGTTTTCACTGACACTACAGTAACAGAGGAAACAACGCCTACGGATACCACCAATCCCTCAGACGCCACCGAGGCTACCAAGCCTGCAGATACTACCAAACCCACAGACGCCACCGAGGCTACCAAGCCCGTTGCCACAAATCCCAATACCGGGGATGAATATCCGGTTGCGCTGTTCACAATGACTTTCCTGCTTTCCTTGTGTGCAGTAGTGGTATTGCTCTTTAGAAAGAGATATGTCTGATTCTTTTAGCGGTTAAATTTATAACGACGAAACGGCTTGGAAGCGAGGCTTCCAAGCCGTTTTTCTATATATTGCTTACACAACTGTCAGCAGTTGAAAAATGTTCTCCAACACAGCCGCAGATATAGCGGTGGTTCCAGGATTGGCAGAAACCACTCGCAGAACGGGGTCGCATCATCCAGCCACATATGTACCGGCGTGCAATTTTCTACCGGGATCAGATTCCCACCGGCACCATCGAGTGGGAATAATTGCATATGTCAAAGAACAGACCCAATCATTCCCAAAGGAACAATTTTGGCTATTCTTTAACCCAATAAAAATATGCCTTCTGCGTTTACTCGCAGAGGGCATTTTTTATACTTATCCCCACTCAATTGCACCGGTGGGCTTGGGAATCAGGTCAATTTTGAGTGCTTTTTATAATATTTGCCCCAAAGGATTTTCCTATTACTATATTCCTCTATGCGATAAAGATTATTGTTCTGTTTTGCGCAAACTTTTTGCCCGCACTTTCTACGGCGTTGAAAAGAATATTGCCAAGATAACAGATGTTATAGGGCACAGCTCCATCAATACCACCTGTATCTATATCTTGACAACTGGAACAGAGTGCCGCCGTAAGATTGAACGCCTGGGCCTTATAGTTTAAAAAACCACATAATTCACATTATGTAGCAAACAGAAATCCACATAAGTTTTTGGCCTCTGCGGAATAGAATTTTGGGCACACAAAGGCACACCCTCATTGCATTTTGCAAAAAAGCCGCATCGAGGGCGCGTTTGTCGTACTTAAATATATTGAACATGTATGCTTTTTTCGTGAGTTTTCTCTAAAATAAGGGCTCTACTTGATTTTTGCTGGTGTTTAGAGTATAATTTATAAAGAAAATTACTGCTATTATGGGATATCATTACTCCATAATGTGAATTATGCTTTAAACCAACAGTTTCGGGGAGGTGGGTTTATGGCAATCGAGTTGCTCAAGCACAATCAGGATGCCTATATGGCAGCCATGCAAATGCTACAGGCCACCGGGAAAGCTGCTGTGATCCACCCAACCAGAACCGGAAATCCTTTATTGCATTCAAACTGTGCGAGGACAATCCCGAAAAGATAATCTGCTGGATTTCTCCCTCTATTTATACTTTCAAAACACAATTGGAAAACTTGCAAAAACACTAACGCCTGAGCAGATCCAGCCGCTTAGCACCGTAGGAATCAGGACGCAGAAAGCAGCGTTGGAAATTGCTTAACACCAGCGATGAGCTGACCGAATTTTACAACAACAGGGGGAATGCCAATGCAGGCGACTGCTTTGAAGAAGAAAATATGGCTATCTTCGCCTACTATGCATGGCGATGAGCTGAAATATGTTACTGAGGCCTATGAGACCAACTGGATGAGCACTGTTGGTGCCAATATCAACGAGGTAGAGCGGATCGCCGCCGAGAAAGCGGAGATGAAGTATGCGGTTGCCCTTTCCTGCTGCACTGCCGCGCTGCATCTTGCAGTAAAACACGCGGGAGAAACCCTGTACGGCAAGCCTGCCATCAGTCATGGTGCGTTGGAGGGAAAGCGGGTATTCTGCTCGGATATGACTTTTGACGCAACGCTCAATCCTGTTGTTTATGAGGGCGGTATTCCTGTGTTCGTTGATACGGAGGCAGAATCCTGGAATATGGATCCTGTAGCCCTTGAGAAAGCGTTTGAAATGTATCCCGATGTGAAGTTAGTGGTTTCTGCCGAGCTGTACGGTTTCCCTGGGCGGATGGATCGGATCAAGCAGATCTGCGAAAAGCACGGCGCGCTTTTGATCGAGGACGCGGCTGAAGCCATGGGTGCTACCATCGATGGCAGGCAGTGCGGCTCTTTTGGTAATTATTCCGCCATCAGCTATAACGGCAACAAAATCATCACCGGCTCAGCCGGCGGATGCCTGCTGACCAACGACAACGAAATGGCCAATAAGGCCCGTAAATGGTCCACACAGAGCCGTGAAAATGCCCCCTGGTATCAGCATGAGGAAGTGGGCAACAACTACCGTATGAGCAATGTGGTAGCGGGTGTTGTGCGCGGTCAGTATCCTTATTTGGAGGAGCATATCGCACAGAAAAAGGCGGTGTACGAACGCTATAAAGAGGGCTTCAAAGACCTGCCCGTGCAGATGAATCCCATTGTGGAGGGCACGCAGCCTAACTACTGGCTGTCTGCAATGATCATCGACGAGGAATATATGTGCAAACAAGTCAGAGACGATTCTAAAGCTCTGTACAGCAAAGAACCGGGCAAAAGCTGTCCTACAGAAATTCTTGAAACCCTTGCCAAATATAACGCAGAAGGTAGACCAATCTGGAAGCCTATGCATATGCAGCCTATGTACCGGATGCACGAGTTTATCACTCGTGAGGGCAGCGGTCGGTGCAAGACCAACGCCTATATTGCTGGCGGTTGCGTAGATGTAGGCGCGGACATTTTCCACCGTGGTCTATGCCTGCCCAGCGATAATAAGATGACTGCCGAAGAGCAGACTGTGATCATCGATATCATCAGACGATGCTTTGCGTGAGGTACATAGCATGTATGCAAAATGTTTTAAGCGGGTACTGGATTTTGTTCTCTCGCTGATGGCACTGATCGTCCTGTCCCCGGTGCTGTTGGTTCTGACGGTGTTGGGTGCGATCAAAATGAAGGGCAACCCTTTCTTCACCCAGCTTCGCCCCGGCAAGGACGAAAAGATATTCAAGCTGATCAAGTTCCGCACTATGACCTGCGAGACTGACGAGAACGGCGAGCTGTTGCCCGATGAGCAACGGTTGACCAAATACGGCAAGCTACTGCGCTCTACTTCGCTCGATGAGCTACCGGAACTGATTAATATCTTGAAGGGCGATATGTCCATCGTTGGCCCCCGACCTCAGTTGGTGCGGGATATGGTGTTTATGACCCCGGAGCAGCGGGTTCGTCACAGTGTCCGCCCTGGTC
The DNA here is from genome assembly GCA_017502265.1 of Oscillospiraceae bacterium. Taxonomy (GTDB): domain Bacteria; phylum Bacillota; class Clostridia; order Oscillospirales; family Oscillospiraceae; genus Faecousia. Next base: position 48,126 of record JAFVVI010000006.1, on the reverse strand, counting down.
TAACCGGTCTTGCCCAGGTAAGCGGCAGAAATAATATCACCTGGGAAGAAAAATTTGCCTATGATTTGCAGTACATCAACAGCGGCATCACCCTTGGGAAGGACATAAAAATCCTTTTTATGACCGTGGGCAAGGTGTTCCGCCGGGAAGATACTGTTCGCGACGGTACTGTTTCCGACCTGGACTTCGGCGACTGGTTGCTGCAAAAAGGCGAGGTAACCGAGGAAGCATACCACCGGTTCCAGGAGGAAGCCAAGGATTTGCTGGGCGTATAACCCAGCTAAGAGGTTTGATACCAATTTTTAGAAGAGGGTGATCCTATGAAATCGCTGTACGAGAGAATTCTGGCAAGAGAAGAAAGCATTTCCCTGGTGGGACTTGGCTATGTGGGCATGCCCATTGCGGTTGCGTTTGCCAAAAAGGTAAATGTGATTGGCTTTGATCTCAACAAGGAAAAAATTGCTCTTTACAAAAAGGGCGTTGATCCCACCCTTGAGGTGGGCGACGATGTGATCAGGTCCACTGCGGTGTGCTTTACATCCGATGAAAAGGACCTACAAAAGGCTAAATTCCATATTGTTGCCGTTCCTACGCCCATCAATCAGGATCACACTCCCAACCTGATCCCCGTGGAAAGCGCCAGCCGTATCCTGGGTCGGAATTTGACCAAAGATTCCATCGTAGTCTTTGAGTCCACGGTGTACCCCGGCGTCACGGAAGATGTTTGCGTGCCAATCCTGGAGGCAGAATCCGGTCTCAGATGCGGCGTGGATTTCAAGGTGGGCTACTCACCAGAGCGTATCAATCCAGGTGATAAGGTCCACCGACTTGAAAATATTACCAAAATCGTTTCTGGAATGGATGACGAAGCCCTGAAAGAGATCAAGAATATCTATGATCTGGTCATTGAAGTGGGCACTTACCCCGTGTCCTCCATCAAGACCGCAGAAGCCATAAAGGTTGTAGAGAACAGTCAGCGCGACATCAACATTGCCTTTATGAATGAGCTTGCTATGGTGTTTGATCGTATGGGTATCGATACCAACGAAGTGGTGGACGGCATGAACACCAAGTGGAACGCCTTGGGGTTCCGCCCCGGATTGGTGGGGGGACACTGTATCGGTGTGGATCCCTACTACTTTACCTATGAAGCGGAAAAGCTGGGCTATCACTCCCAAATCATCCTGTCCGGACGGAAGGTAAATGACGGTATGGGCGCTTTTGTGGCGGATGCTACCGTTAAGCAGATGATTTTGGCAGGCAAAGCACCTAAGCTGAGCCGGATAGTGATTCTGGGTCTTACCTTTAAGGAAAATTGCCCCGACACCCGCAACAGCAAGGTTGCCGACATTGTGGATCGCTTGAAAGATTACGGTATCGAGCCAGTGGTCATTGATCCCTGGGCCAATGCTGCTGATGCGGAGAAGGAGTACAAGATTTGCCTGGCAGATATGTCTGCCGCCCGGGATGCCGATGTGGTAATCCTGGCAGTTGCCCACAATCAGTTCCGGGAACTGACCTGGGAACAGATTGCGGCTATGTACCGCAGCGATTTAGCAGCAGATCAGCGAGTGCTGATCGATGTTAAGGGTGTTAGAAACAAGAGAGAAGCTCTTGCGCAAAACTACAGCTATTGGCGGCTGTAAATTGCAGAGTGGAGAATGCATTGATATGAGCAGTAATACAACCCGTTTCTCCGTACTGGTGTGTGTTTACGGTGGCGACGATCCCCGGTGGTTTGCCACTGCGGTGGATAGCATTCTGAATCAAACCGCCAGGCCTAATGAAGTTGTGCTGGTAGTGGACGGCCCTGTGCCGGAAGCACTGGATGCTGTAATAGCCGGCTATGAAGCTGATCCAGTGTTCCATGTGATTCGCCTGCCGGAGAATGTAGGTCACGGCGAGGCCCGGCGCACCGGCATGGGTGCTTGTACCCATGATTTGGTAGCGGTGATGGATGCGGATGACATCAGTACGCCGGACAGATTTGAAAGGCAACTGGGCGCATTTGCAAATGACCCTGCCCTGGCTGTGGTTGGCGGTATCATCACCGAGTTTGTGGATACGCCGAATAATACCGTTGGTTGCAGGGAGGTGTTCCTTACCGATGCCGAGATTAAGCAGGACATGAAAAAGCGATGTCCTATGAATCTGGTTACGGTGATGTTCCGCAAAAAAATGGTGGAGCAGGCCGGCGGCTTTGTGGACTGGCATTGTGAGGAGGATTATTACCTCTGGCTTCGCATGGCACGGGCTGATATGAAATTTGCCAATATTTCGGAAAGTTTGGTCAATGTCCGGGTCGGTAAGGAAATGTATCAGCGCCGGGGTGGCTGGAAATATTTCGCAAGCGAAGCCCGGCTGCAGCGATGGATGCTGCGCCATAAGGTGATCGGTCCGGTCACCTACCTGACTAATGTAACTAAGCGCCTGATCGTTCAGGTGCTGCTGCCCAATCGTTTGCGCGGCTGGGTGTTCCAGAAATTCGCAAGGAGTTAGTACCGCTATGGACAAAAACATCTCGCCATTTAAGGAAAAGCTTTTAAGGATACTTCAGTGTTTTCATCAGTTCTGCGTGTATAACGGATTGACATACTACATTGGTGGTGGAACCGCCCTAGGCGCCGCCAGGCACAAAGGCTTTATTCCATGGGATGATGATATAGATATTGCTATGCCCAGAGAAGACTATGAGCGGTTTTTAACCCTGACTGCCGGCAAGCTTTCTCACATATATGCTGTTGAAACATCCGGTCCTCATAATGCGGATTTTAAATATGCCTATGCGAAAATTTATGACACCACAACTACATTGATCGAATCCGCCCAAGAGCCAATTGTTAGGGGGTTGTACATCGACGTGTTCCCTCTAGACGGTGTTGGCTATACTTATAACGATTCCGTGATTTACATCAAAAAAATACTCAATATGCAAAATTTGTTGTTTGCTAAGATTTGCTCTCTCTCAAAAAATCGCAAATGGTATAAAAACCTCGCAATATTGTTATTCCAGTTGTTTCCGTTTGTAAACGAAAAGAAGCTCATTGCCAAAATTGAAGCCGCCTGTAAAGAAAGAGCCTATGGCGCATATCCCTATGTGGCGAATATTGTGGGTAATTGGGGTATCAAAGAGATTATGAGAAAAGATATTTTTGGTACGCCTACCCTGTATCCCTTTGAGGATCTTTTTGTTTACGGACCGGAAAAGCTGGACGAATTCTTAACCGCACTATACGGAAATTATAGGACGCTCCCCCCCATAGAAAAGCAAAAATCGCATCATAAGTTTTTACTTTGCGATCTTAATAATTCGTATTTAAAGAAAGACTAAACTATATGTGAAGCGCTAGGAGATAACTATATGGTGACAGCTATTATTATGGCCGGCGGAAAAGGCACGAGAAGCCAGCAGTCGGTGCCGAAACAATTTTTGACGGTTAATGATACCCCTGTGATTGTCTACACCTTGAGGAACTTGCAACGCATTAAGGAGATAAGCAAAATTATTGTTATTAGCCCGGTAGGATGGGAAGACTTTATTGTTACGTATGCGCAACAATTCCATATCACAAAGTTAAAAGGCGTTGTTACCGGAGGAGAAAGCCGCAACGAATCGATCCGAAACGGTCTTTATTATCTAAAAGACGACGATACCACCAAAAAGGTCTGCTTAATAGATGCCAACCGTCCGCTGATACCGGAAGCGGTGATTCAAGAAGTCATTAGCTTAGCAGATCAGTGCGACTGTGCGCTGACATTAGAACCGTGCTATGACAGTATGTTCATATCCGGGGATGGAAAAACTGTTAAAAGCGGAACAGACCGCAAAGTGCTGTTTAAGGGAACAACACCAGAATGTGCATACCTTGAATCATTGCTCGAGCTTTACGCAGAGGATGCGGCTGTCATAAATACAGACTTAAGCACCTCGGAATTGGCCCTCTTTAGAGGAAAGCGGGTTTTGGCAGCAAAGGGACATATCAAATGCTTTAAGATTACAACAGCCGATGATTTTGAATTGTTTAAGGCTTTCTTAAGAACAGAAACCAATCCGTTGGCATGGAATCAAGACGCAAATAATTATTAAGGCAGTTGGACAAACGGTTTCATTAACACGCTTTTAACTATCGCAATTGTTTCACATAGGAGTGTCTATATGAAAATTGATGTTTTAGTAACAACAATGCACCAGCAAGATTTTTCAAAATATTCCCAGATGAATCTGCAGACCGACGCAGTGATCGCCAATCAGGCAAATAGCAATAGCTATGCCGAGCAGGAGATAAACGGCCACACCGTAAAGCTGGTTACTACAAATACAAGGGGAACCAGCAGAAACCGTAATATCGCCTTGTGTCACTCAACAGCAGAATATGTTTTGTTCTCTGATGATGATCTGGTGTTTGTGGAAGGTTACAAGCAATTGATCCAATCGGAGTTCGCCAATCACCCGGAGGCAGATGCCATTAAGTTTAACTTGTATAATATTTCCTCGACCAGAAAGATCAGTATGAAGCAAATTGAGAAGTTTGAACCGGCGACCCGTCGAAATATGGGTGGAAGCGGTGTTTGGGGACTGGTTATCAAGAGAGATGTGTTGATCCGTAACAACCTGTATTTTCGTGAGGATTTTGGCCCGGGCACGGAAAATTACTGCGGCGAGGATACCATATTCCTGCAGAAGCTGGTAAATGCCAAAATCGGCTTTTTCCGTTCACCGATAGTAATTGCGGGTATTGATCAGACAACCTCGACCTGGTTTGACGGCCACAATGAAAAGTACTTTATGGTGAATGGAAAGATTCTTGCATCAATCTATCCTCATATTGCTTGTTTACTTGCAATTCGCAGCGCCTACCGCTTTTCAAAAAGATCAGATTGTAAAATGTCATTTATTAAGACCCTAAAATGCTACTTTTCCGGCATCAAAAGTCTCCATAGAGCAAGGCGGGGAAGTAAGGAGGACCGTTTATGAAATGGTTAAACCATGGAATGTATATGATTCCTGATACATATCCACATGAGGAAGTTAGGATTCAGAATTTTCCGTGGATGGGCAGATGTTTATTTGCAAAATGGACGGAGAATTTTGACTGCGCAGAGGAAACACAGTTTTGGTACATAATTAAGGATGATATATTCGACATAAATTCAGTTAACGCAAAAAAACGGTATGAGATTAAAAAAGGAATAAAACACTTCTATGTGAATGAAATTAACGATTTGAGTCTTGTGGACGATGTGTACAGTGTCCATCTGGAAAGTTTATCTGGATACGGTAAGCAAAGGGTAACGGCGCCGAAAAAGGATGAATTTGACAAATGGACGAGATATTCCATACAAAGACGCGATTGTGTGCTTTTTGGCGTCTTCGACAGGGATGACGATAGATTGTGTGGTTATTCAGCTTGCTTCTTAAGGGGTAAATATATTCCTATCTCTTCGCTGAAAACGAGGGTATCCTGCGAAGCAAGGAATGTAAACTTCGCTCTGTTATATGGCATAATCGAGCACTTCGCTGAAGAATTATCCAACGGATGCTATTTATGTGATGGAACAAGAAATGTACTTCATGAAACAAATTTTCAGGATTTTTTAATGAAGTATTTTGGATTCCGGCGTGCATATTGTGAGTTAAAATTAAGATACAGAGGATGTATGAAACTCTTTATCTACATAATATTCCCATTTCGTAAAGCACTGGGGAAGCTGGGAATAAGAGAGCTGGATGCTCTGCTTCGGCAGCACGCTTACAGCAAAGGATTAAGTGAATGATTTCAAAAACAGTCATTTTATAAGCAGGGAGGAGAGGCACAATATGAAGAATATGCATAGAGTACTTGTGATCAGCCATACTTCCTTTACTGCCTCCGACTCTATGGGTAGCACTCTGGCTGCGTATTTATCTGAATATGATCCTGAGTGTGTTGCGCAGTTTTACATCAAGGAAATGACACCGGATATTCCTGTATGCAACCGGTATTTCTGTGTGACAGATAAAGAACTGGTGCAAAAGCTTCGGCATCCGGTCAGAACCAAGGTGGGCCGCCGGGTCACACTGGAACGAGATGCCGACGGTGGTATCCAAAAGGGTAACAGCGCCGTTCCGGACAGCAGGGGTGACCATGCCCATCGGGATTTTGCTATGCTGCTGCGCAATCTGATGTGGAGCACCCGCCTTTGGAACACCCCAGATTTTAAGGCGTGGATCAAGGAATTTGCCCCTCAGGTAATCCTGGTCCAGCCGGGAGATTTTTCCTATTTACTGAAGCTGGCAGTGGAGCTTTCTCAGAAATTGAACATTCCTCTGCTGGTCCATCAATCCGAGGCCTATTACTTAAAGCCTTACGAAAAGAAGTCCCTCATTTATAAGCTTTACCGCTGGGATTTCGCTCGACAGTTTGAGAAAATGATGAGGCGGGCGTCTATGTGCGTGTATCTGTGCGACGCATTACAACAGGACTACGACAAATGCTTTGGTGTGCCTTCCTGCACCATCATGAAGGCCACCCCTTTGTCTCCCCAAAAAACAGCAAGGCCTTTTGGCAAAGGTGGCATCCGCTTTGTCTATGGCGGCAATCTGGGGCAAACCGTGGGTCGCTGTGAGCCGCTGGTGCAAATGGGCCGTGCGGTGAAGAAGTGTGGAAGCCATATCGATGTGTATACCACCTCCACCGGTGAGCACATGAAGGATCTGACCGAGGAGAATGGTATTGTTCTCCATGGCGCTCTGCCCTACGATCAGCTGCAGGAAGTGATCCGGCAAAGTGATTTTGTGCTCCATATGGAGAATCAATCCCCCTGGCATCGGGTGGACTTAAAGTATGCTTTTACCACCAAAATTGCCGATATGCTGGCAAGTGGTGTTTGCAGTATTGTCTATGGCTCCTGTGAGGTAGCCAGCGTCCGATATTTTAAAGAAAATGGCCTGGGCTGTGTGATTGAAGATGCGCAGGACCTGTATCCCCGGATCCGGGAGCTGATTGAATCCCGGGAAATGCGGGATGGCTATATTGAAACAGCTCTGCAGCAGGTGGTGCAGCATCACAACGCAAAGACAAACGCCCGAAGGATGAAAGAGATCATACAAAAAAGTGTGAGTGAGTTTGGAAATGAAAGTACTTCAGATTAACAGTGTTTATATTGAACGCAGCACCGGAAGAACCTGCTTCGAGGTGGAAAAGGCGGTAGAGGCCGCCGGTGGTCAATGCGTCACCGCCTATGGCTTCGGCCCCCGGCGGAACACCCCCAACGCCTATAAAATAGGCACCAAGGCAGAGTATTATTTCCACAACATCATAGGCAGGATCACCGGCCTTTGCGGCTATTTCTCCGTGTTTGCCACCTTGCGGCTGGTAAGGTTCATCCGCAAGTATGATCCTGATGTGATTCATCTTCGGAATCTGCATGCCTTTTATGTGAATTTACCTATCCTGTTCCGCTACTTGAAGAAATCCGAAAAACCGGTTATTCTCAATGTTCACGATTGCTGGATATTCACAGGAAAGTGCCCCCATTATACGGTGAATGGTTGCGACGGTTGGTTAAAGGAATGCGGAAAATGCAGCAAGCAGGTGGTGAAGCAATATCCCCAAAGCTTGTTCTTTGATTTTTCGAAAAAAATGTTTCGAGACAAGAAAAAGTGGCTGTGTAGCCTGAAGAATCTGACTGTGGTTGGTGTTTCTGACTGGACAGCAGCCCAGGCGAAACAATCCTTCCTATGCAACCGGGAGGTCCTGCGGATTTATAATTGGATTAACATGGATGTGTTCAAGCCCTACCCGGAAAGTATCTTTCGGCAGTATGGCATCCCTACGGATAAATTTACTGTGATATGCGCTGCCGTTTCCTGGAGCAAGGACAGTAAAAAATATCAGGAGTTAGCCCGGATCATGGAGCGACTGGGTGATGAAGTTCAATTCGTGATTGTTGGCAATGTGGATATACCCTTTGCAGGGAAGAATATTTACCATGTTGGTTATGTGTCTGATACAGCCAAGCTGGCACAGCTTTACAGCGCCTCCCAGGTGTATGTACATTTTTCGCTGGAGGACACCTTTGGTAAGGTGATCGCCGAGGCTCTTTCCTGTGGTACACCTACGGTTGTGTATGCATCTACCTCCTGCAAAGAGATCGCCGACGAAACCTGTGGCCTTAGTGTTACACCCTATGATGCGGACGGAATGGTGGATGCGATCCTGCAGATCAAGAACCATCCCGAACAGTATTCTCTTGAAAACTGTCGAACTCGTGTGGAGAAGAATTTCAATTACACGAAAAACACTATTGAGCTGATCCAATTATACCAACGGTTAATGGAGAAATAGTAACGAGCGAGGAGCTGAGAAAACTCAATGGATACCCTGCTAAATAAATTGTGGCGTTTGAACATTATCTGCTGTGCCGGCATTGCTATAACCACAGTATATGAAATGTCTGGCATTACATCCCTTTTGTTTTATGTGTCCTTTCTGATCACAGCAGCTTGTCTTCTGCTGTGCCTGCAAAAAAGGATAAGCGGATATTCTGCAAACACCATTTTGCTGCTGATGCTCCTTGTAGCGGCAGGCCTGTTCAGTGTGTTGCAGGGCGGATTTAGGTTTGCCTACCTGAAAAAGTTTATCATCTACATCACTACCCTTTCTTCCTTTTTTGTCGCAACAAAGACTCGGGTATCAGGCCGTACTGTGGGAGTTTTGCTGGGCTCTAATCTGGTCGTCTCTCTGGTATATATCCTTCGCAGCCGGGCGGCGGGTGCCTATATACAGCAGTACCTTTGGTTATTTTTCAGCAACCCCAACTTTGCCGGCATGTGGCTGTTTATGAGCGCTGTATTGTTGGTAGTTACAGTGGTTTTGGTAAAAAAACGTTTTTGGAGAGCCATTCTTCTGGTAATTACCGGATACCTGACATATCTTTCGTTCCAGACCGGCTCCAGAAATATATGGTTTAGTATTGGTTATGCTGCAGTACTTTGTGTGCTGTGTATTATCGCAAAGAAAAGCAGGTTCAAGAAGTGGCAATTGTTTGTAGTGGATATGTTTCCGCTGCTCTTTGTCTTTGCCTATATGTTTGTGATTTCCAAAGATCTGGTTACCGAGAGTGTTTCTGATATAATAGTATCGGACGGAAAAACCATCACTTCTCGCTTTGCTATTTGGAGAAATGCCTTTGAATTTATTGGCAAGTATCCTCTGTTTGGTGCGTACTCGGTGATTGGCGGAGGCTCCGGCTCCTTCCAGTTGCATAACACACATGTTGATATGTGGGCCGCTTATGGAACGGTAGGTCTGGTTCTCTTCTTGGTGTATATTTACAGAATCATGAAGGAGGTCAACGATTCCTGTAATACAAAGGGTGCTATGTTCGCCTTGGCAGGCTTTATGTGTATGACCCTTATGGGAACTGCGGAGGCTAGCCTGTATGCCACAGGCATGGGAATGTACATCTATGTTTCTTCCTTCCTGCTCCTTGCCAATTACATGAATCAAAGAGGAAAAAATGAAGATCGTATTTCTCTCAACTAGGCTGACATCCCATCAGATTCCCCTGTGCAACAGCCTGTACAGCCTGGTAAAAGAATTTTATTTTATACAGTTTTCCCACCGGGAGACTTCCTGGAATATCAAGGGTCAAACTGTCCAAAGTGAAGATTTCGCTTATCTGCGGTTTTATCACGATGAAAAGGAATTCTGCGATGAGTTGCTTTTAGCTGCAGACATTGTGATATTGGGCGGTGTGGACCTGCAAGTTGTCCGCTCCCGATTGCAAGCTAAGAAGCCGGTGCTGGTGTACCTGGAGCGGTTCTATAAAAACGGCATTACACTAAAAAATGCGTTTCGGGTCATCGGAGGAACATGGCTGCACCATGGCAGATACCAGAAATATCGGCCTTGGCTGCTGTGTGCCAGCGGTTATTGTGCCGGAGACGCGACGATCTTTGGCAACTACCGGGGCCGCACATTGAAGTGGGGTTATTTCCCGGAAACACAGACTACTAAACTGTCTCAGCTAATGGCAGAAAAACAGGCCGGCACGATCCTTTGGGTAGGTCGGATGCTGGATTGGAAGCACCCGGATGATATGCTGGTGGCGGCAAAAATGCTGAAGGATCGAGGCTGTCAATTTAAGCTCAGGTTGCTGGGCGACGGCCCTATGAAAGCACAGCTGGAAGCCTTGGTGGATCGTTATAATCTGCGCGATTGCATAACACTTTGCGGTAGTGTACCTAATGAAACTGTTCGCCGGGAAATGGCACAAGCTTCAATTTTTGTTACTACCAGCGACTACGGCGAGGGCTGGGGCTGCGTGATTAATGAGGCCATGGACAGCGGCTGTGCCGTGATCGCCAGCCATGCTATGGGTGCAGTACCCTTCTTGGTCAAGGACGGTGAAAACGGCTTTGTCTATGAAAGCGGCAATGTGTCCCAATTGGCCGATATTTGCGCCCAGTTGCTGGGTTCTCACCAGTTGCGCTGTAGGGCAGGAGCGTGCGCCCGGGAAACTATTGCGTCATTGTGGAATGCCAAAACCGCAGCAGAGCGGTTGGTGGCGTTCTCCCGGAAGCTTTTGGAAAATCAGGAAGATCTCTTTGAAGAGGTGGGACCCTGCAGCTATGCAGAGCCCATTAAGCAAAAAAACATGTATTCGAGGATGAAGGATGAATGCTGTAAATAAAAAGGTTCTGATGGTTACAACCTTGTTTCCCAGCGAGGAAAAACCTTATTACTGTGTCTTTTTGCTTCAGCTATTTGAGGCACTGAGGGAGCAGGGATATACTGTGGATATTTTGATGCCCAACGCTTCCATAGCTGACGGCGCAGTGACCGAAACCGAATATCGCGGCTTTAATATCCTACATGTGGGTTATACCGGGAGCAGGATCAACGGCCTTCTGGGAGTGGTTAGTCCCGGTTTTTCTGGCCGTGTCCGGCAGATTTTGAAGAATCAAAAGCCGGATCTGGTAAATATTCATTTTAGCTCTGCAGAGATCTGCAAGGCACTGATCCGAGAGACAAAGAAGTCGGGAGTTCCTTCTGTTATGCATTATCATGGGCTGAATGTGTACAGGGATTACTATGTAGCCCACCCTTGGTTGGAAAGATTCTTGGGGCGACACAAGCGCTGGATACCCAAGTATGCCGATGCTGTGGTGGGTGTTAGCTGCAAGGTTGGGGAAATCGTTCGGCAAAAGGTTCATAAGGCAGCAATATATACGGTGTACAACGGCGTGGATACCGCGCTGTTCTACGCCGCCGAGGAAAAATATAATGAGGTATTCACCATTGTTTGTGTGGCCAATCTCATTGCTATCAAGGGCCATGAATATCTGCTGCGGGCTGCCCGGGAGGTAATTGTCACCCATGGTCGCCCCTTGCGGCTGCGCCTTATCGGTATCGGTCCGGAAAAGGATCGACTGCAGGCACTGGCAGAAGAATTGGAGATAGCCGAGTCGGTGGAATTCCTTGGGGCGCAGAATTACGATATTGTGGCCCGGGAGATCCGCCAGGCAGACTTCTATATTATGCCGTCCTATTTTGAATCTCTTGGTTGCGTGTATTTGGAGGCCATGGCCTCCGGGGTGGCGGCTTTGGGAATCAAAGGCTGCGGCATTGATGAGGTCATTACCGACAAGCAAACCGGCTATCTGGTCGAGCCCCATAACACGGAGCAGATCACGGAGCGGATCCTTTACGCAATAGAGAACCCGGAGGACCATGCACGAATCGCCCGGGCCGGCTATGATCATGTTACCGGGCAATATCAGTGGAAGCATGCCGGTCAGGCGCTTGCCCGAGTTTACGAAGAAATTTTACAGGGGAGTAAGGAACATGCATAATTATGAGATTTGTGGTATCCCTCTTCAGGACATCCACAAGGTCCAGCTGGAGATCCTGGATGCGGTAGACGACATCTGCAAGCACAACGGCATCCAATATTTCCTGTCCGGCGGCACTCTGCTGGGTGCGATCCGTCACAAGGGCTTTATTCCCTGGGATGATGACATTGACCTGTGGATGACCCGTAAAAATTTCAAAAAGTTTAAGAAAGTTATTAAGGCCCAACTCCCCGAGGCATATTTCCCTGAAGACTACTACACCAAGAAACAGTGTCCGCTTTCCATTTTGAAGATCGAGAAGCGGGGAACCCGTTTCGTAGAGGGTGTATTCTCTCATGTGCCACTGTCCCACTGTATTTACATTGACATCTTCCCTCTGGACAAAATCTGGATGCCTACATACCGGCTGCAGACCGCTATTCTCATTAAGCTGCAGGCAATTCGGGATTACAAAATCCGGGGCGTGGGCAGAAATGAGGGCAACAAACTGAAGGATATTCTTTATTCGGCAATGCCTTTGGGTTTGTGCAGAGCGCTCACAGAGTTCTTTATGCGCTGTTTCAACTTCTTGCCCTTAAAGCAGTATAATCAGTTGTGCCATCGGGGCAGGCACTGGCCGGTATTCCGCAAGGAAAGCATTGAGGACCTGATTGACGTGGAATTTGAGGGAAAGCAGTATCCTGCCCCCAGAACTTACGACAAAATTCTCACGGCTTGTTATGGTGATTATATGCAGCTTCCCCCTGTGGAGAAGCAGGAGCCCATTCATGACATCATTGAGTGCAAAATATAAGAAATAAGGAGAAGGCACCTATGAAAGCTATTATTCTTGCGGCCGGTATGGGAACCCGCATCAGCCGCTTTATAGAAGAGAAACCCAAGTGCATGGTGGACATTGGCGGCACTACCCTCATCGAGTATACCGTCGATCTGCTCCGCAAGCATGGCGTGGGCCAGATCGTTGTGGCGGTGGGCTATAAGGCGGATTGCATCATGGATGCTCTGAAGGACAAGAATGTGGAATTTGCCTATAATCCCTTCTACGATGTGACCAATGGTATCGCCTCCATGTGGTTTGCCCGGGAGTATTTGGACGACAGTGAGGATACCATTGTTATGAGTGGTGATGTGTATTTGGAGTCCGAAATTGTACAGACGCTGATCGACCTGGACAAAAATCCGGTGCTTTTGGCAGATTCTTCCCGAATCATTGAGGCGGATTACCGCTATAACTACGAGAACGGAATTCTGAAGAAATTCGGAAAGGACTTGTCCGTGGCGGAGACCACCGGCGAATGCCTTGGCGTGGCAAAGCTTGGCGCCGGCTTTGTTGGCCACTACAAGGAACATATGATCAAAATGATCAATGCCCAGTGCCATAGTGTATGGTGGGAAAATGTTCTGTATGATCTGTCTTCCAGCGAGAATATCTATGTACATGACATTGCCGACTCCTTCTGGGCAGAGGTGGACTTTGTGGAGGACTATACCCGTATCTTAAAGCACCGGAAGGAAAACGAGATTTTGTAATTTGGGAGTTGACATGGGCAGAAAAATCAAATGGCCAAATGGCCATGATTTCGCTTTTACCATCGTAGACGATACTGACGGCGCAACCGTGCAAAATGTAAAGCCGGTCTACGACTATCTGTATGAAAAGGGCATCCTTACCACCAAGACCTGCTGGGCCTACCCACCAAAGGACACGATCTATAAAGGTCAGTGCTTACAGGATGAGGAATACCGGGAATTTTTGCTGGAATTGAAGGAACGGGGTTTTGAGCTGGGTTTTCATAATGCAGCTTCCGGTGGTTGCTTCCGGGAAGAAACACTGGCGGCCTTTGAGGATTTCCGCAGTGCTTTTGGGGAATATCCGAGCTTACACATCAACCACGGCAACAATATCGAAAACATATACTGGGGTGCATATCGTTTCTCCGGTCCTGTCCGTAAGATTTATGGGCTGCTACGGAAAACTGTACGCTCCTATGGTCACGAAAAAGACAGCGATTATTTTTGGGGCGATCTGTGCAAGGCCCATGTGAGATATATTCGCAACCGCACCTTCAACGACATCAACACCTTGAAGGAGGACCACCGTTTGGTCTATCGGGAAACAGGGAAGGACACCTGTTCCAACTATTGGTTTTCTTCCTCTGACGGCATGCGTTTAGAGCCGTTTCTGAATATTCTCACCAAGGAGAATGTGGACAAGCTGGTCCGGCAAAAGGGATGCTGTATCCTCTACACTCACTTTGCCTACGAATTTGTGGACGAGCATGGCAATCTGAGCGAGGAATTCAAACAGGCCATCGACTATCTGGCAACGAAAAACGGTTGGTTCGTTCCAGCCGGAGCACTGCTTGGCTATGTGTTGGAGAACAAGGAGTACAAGCCCTCCAAGGCATATGAGCTTTGGATGGACATTAAATGGCTGATCGAAAGAGTGATTAAGAATTAGGAGAACTGTGTATGATAAGCGTCATCGTTCCTGTCTATAATGCGGAGAAGTATCTTCCAAAATGCATAGAGAGCATTCTGGCGCAGACATATCGAGAGCTTGAACTTATCTTGGTCAATGACGGCTCTACCGATGGTAGCGGCCATATCTGCGATGCCTACCAGAAGAAGGATCATCGGGTAATTGTGATTCACGCGGAAAACGGCGGCGTTAGCAAGGCAAGAAATATCGGTATGGCTCATGCTACGGCAGAATATATCGCTTTTGTGGATGCAGATGACTACATTTTGCAAACTATGTATGAAAAGCTCCATAGTGCGATAACAGATAAAGATATTGCCTTTTGCCGTTTTGCCCATATATATCCGGACCGGACAATTCTTTATGAAGAGACAAATCTGAAACAGCTTGTAAAGCGACCTTTTGACCCTAAGTATGTCATGGTTGATCGGTATAGCCGTGATGAGGGCAACAGAATTGTATGCGATAAAGTATACGGCTGTATCTGGCGGCAGTTATTTGTTAGGCGAATCATTGAGGAAAACGGAATCCGCTTTAAGGAAGGCGTAAAAATTGCGGAGGATAGGTTGTTTCTGCTGGAGTATTTGAACCACTGCAATACAGCGGCCTTGGTGGATGAATACCTGTACCAATACAGAATGGAAAATCCTAATTCGGCAACAGCGGTGTTTCACAAATACCGCGCTGATCTGGTGCAAAGCCAAAAAAAGCTTATAAATTACCAAAACAATTTATTGGATAGGAATTTGCGCCTGTCTCGGAAAGAAAGAATCTGCCTGAGGGACTTTATCGAATATAAAGCAATTATGGCAGTTGTGCTGAATGAGATTAAGTATAACACAGCAGAATCGGTAAGAAACCTGAGACTTGTTTTTAAGGATCCCCTTTTTAGTAAGGGCATGTCGCTTCGCTGCTTGAAGAATATGAAATGCCAATACGGTGAGTCTTTGAAAACGGTAGCTTTAGGTCTTATGATAAAATTCAGAATGTGGTCGCTGATTCGCAGGATACTGAGCTGACCCGTGGAGGAAAAAATGAAAAAAGTGTTGTTCATCCTGGGTAATTTCTATCCGGAATCTTCCGCAAACGGAATTTGCGCCATGGAGATAATGGAGCAGTTGCTGGCACGGGGCTGTGTGGTGCATTGTATTGCCAATAAAGGTGATGATCTATCGGAGCACGAGATCATCGATGGTGTGCAGGTGCATCGTTGCAGGAATCTGCTTAGCAATAAGCTTCAGAAAAAGTACAAAAATGCCAAAAATCCATTGTACGCAATGGCGTTACGCGTCGCTTTAAAGGTTAAGAATTTTTATGTGTGGCTGATATCCGCCATAAATTTTCCTTATGTATCTGTAAAATTTATTAATCGTATGGTGCGAAAGGCAAAAGAGATCGTCCGAGAAGAAGGTATTGATACAGTAATATGTGTTAGTCAACCCACGACTACCCTATACGCTGGTCAAAGATTGAAAAAGAATGGCGATATTCAGTGTGTTGCCTATTTGCTGGACCCGATCATCAACGGAAGCTCTCACCCTATGGTCTGTGCCGGGAGACGGGAACGTGTGCTGCAGGCCTTGCAAAATAAGGTGCTGAAAAACTTCGACCTGGTAGTGGGGCAAAACGAGCACAGAAAGCTGTTTGAATCTGTGATGAATACAGCTCAGGCAGAAAAGCTTCACTTTTTGGGTGCACCGCTGCTGACGGAAAAGCGTGTGCCCCCGGTGAAGCAGACAGATGGAAAAAAAACGGTTATTTATGCCGGCGGTCTATCCGACTCCCGGTCTCCGGCATTTGTTGCAGAGGCTTTCCAGTATGTGCAATCGGCGACCCTGCATATTTACAGCGCCAATCAAAGCAGGTGGCTGAAGGACATTCTTGGGAATAACCCCAATGTTGTTTTGCATCCTCCTATCGACAGGGTGCAGCTTATGTCCATTATGAAAGGTGCAGATGGGCTGCTGAGTATAGGCAACACCCAAAGCGAGTATGCGCCCAGTAAGATCATCGAATGTATCAGCTTTGGAAAGCCACTGATTACCACATACCGTACTGATGATGATACCTGCCGTCCCTATATGGAAAAATATCCACTGGGTCTGTATTTGGATGAGCGGGCCATGACCGCAGAGGAAGCGGCATCAAGGATCGATGCGGTGCTGAGTCAGTCGAGAGCTGAGATCCCGTTTGCAGAGCTTGAAAAGCGCTACTGGGATAATACACCAGGCGCATTTGTTGACCTGGTGAAAAAGTATAGATAGAATGAGCCGTTTTATGAATAGAAGGTTTAACATAAATAATAAAGGGGGTAAGGGAATACATTGAAGCTTGAAAGAACTCAGAATGCAACAAAGAATCTTAAATGGGGTGTTATCAACAAAATTGTTTCCCTAATTATTCCTTTCATTTGCCGCACGGCAATCATCCGGACTTTTGGGATCAATTACCTGGGACTCAATAGCCTGTTCACATCTATACTGTCTACATTAAATTTGGCAGAGCTGGGCTTTGGCTCCGCGGTGGTGTTTTTTATGTACCGCGCCATTGCAGAGGACGACAGGGACAGACTCTGCGCATTGTTGAATTATATCAAGCGAGCTTATCAATGTGTGGGGCTTGTAGTGCTGGCGGCAGGCTTGATGCTCATGCCGTTTTTGCGACATTTGATAAAATCCGATGTGCCTGCCGAGATAAACATCTATATCCTCTACTTGCTGACCCTGGCAAGCACGGTGCTGTCGTACTTCCTGTTTGCTTATAAAAGTGCGGTGTTCCAGGCATATCAGAGGAACGATGTGTTGTCGAAGATCAGCACAATAGTCATGACAGTGGAAAAAATTCTTCAGCTGATCTTTATTTTTGTATTCCAAAATTATTACCTGTATATTTCCGCTGCGATCATTGCCGGTGTTTTAAATAATTTGCTGGTTCTTGTTGCGGCAAAAAAACAGTATCCCCGATACAATGCCGCAGGCAAGCTCGCCGTCGGAGAAAAGAAAGAGATTTTTTCCAAGATCCGTGGCTTGATCATGTATAAGATCGGCAATGTGGTAAACGGAACAGCAGACAGCGTAGTCATCTCTGCATTTCTTGGGTTGTCCATAATGGGTAAATACGGTAATTACTATTATATCGTCAATACCCTGATGGCATTCCTGGGTGTGTATTATACCTCTTTTCGAGCTGGCATCGGCAATAGCATAGTCACGGACAGCATCGAGAAGAACTTTAGAGATTTCAGAACATTGCAGTTCACCCAGAACTGGATCGTAGGATGGTGTACTGTTTGCCTATTCTGCCTGTTCCAGGATTTTATTAGCATTTATGCCGGCAAGGAAAATCTGCTGTCCATAGGCTATGTGATCTGCCTGTGCGCGTATTTCTGGATATGGAAAATACAAGATGTTGTCCATGTTTACAAGGAAGCAGCGGGAATGTGGTCGCAGGATCGTTACCGTCCTCTTATCGGTGCTTTGATTAATCTCAGTTTGAACCTTACCATGGTGCAATTTATAGGGCTTTACGGCGTGATCCTCTCTACCGTGATTGTGTTTTTGTTCTTGGATATTCCTTGGGCTTCCAGGGTGCTGTTTAAGAATTATTTTGGTTTTGGTGTCTCTGCTTATTACAAAATGTTGCTCAAGGGACTGGTCCAGCTACTGCTCACCTTGATACCTACCTATTTGCTGTGTATGCTGATTGCTTTGGAACCCCTTGTGCTTAAGCTTATGGTGAAGGCGGTTGTTTGCCTGATTGTGCCCAATGTGCTATATGTTGTTATGAATTGCCGTAGTGATGAATATAAAGCCTTTATTAGAAAGATAAAGTCCATTCTTAAAATTAAAAACTAAGAAAGAGTGAGAAGATATGTCCTTATTTGCAAATAAAACCCTGATGATCACCGGTGGTACCGGTAGCTTTGGCAATGCGGTGTTAAACCGCTTTTTGAAGACCGATATTGGTGAGATCCGCATCTTCTCCCGGGATGAGAAGAAGCAGGACGATATGCGCCATGAATTCCAGGCCAAGATGCCGGAAGTGGCAGAGAAGATCAAGTTCTACATTGGTGATGTCCGGGACTTGGCCTCCGTTAAGAACGCTATGCACGGGGTGGACTATATTTTCCATGCCGCTGCCCTGAAGCAGGTGCCTTCCTGCGAGTTCTTCCCCATCGAAGCGGTGAAGACCAATGTGCTGGGCACCGACAATGTGCTAACCGCCGCTATCGATGAGGGCGTGAAGTGCGTCATCTGTCTGTCCACCGACAAGGCGGCTTACCCGGTCAACGCCATGGGTACCTCTAAAGCTATGATGGAGAAGGTCATTGTAGCAAAGAGCCGCACCGTCAGTCCCGAAAAGACGAAGATCTGCTGCACCCGCTATGGTAATGTCATGTGCAGCCGCGGCAGCGTTATCCCCCTGTGGATCGACCAGATCAAGGCCGGTAAGCCCATCACCATCACCGAGCCCTCTATGACCCGGTTCATTATGAGCCTGGACGAGGCGGTGGATCTGGTACTGTTTGCCTTTGAGAATGGCACTTCCGGCGATATCCTGGTGCAGAAAGCGCCTGCCTGTACCATCGAGACCCTGGCGAAGGCTGTTACCGGCCTGTTTGCTCCCGAGCATGAGATCAAGGTCATCGGTATCCGTCACGGCGAGAAGATGTACGAGACCTTGCTGACCAACGAGGAGTGCACCCACGCCACCGATATGGGTAACTTCTACCGTGTGCCCTGCGACAAGCGTGGCCTGAACTACGACAAGTTCTTCAAGGACGGCGATACCGAGCGCAACCACCTGAGGGAGTTCAACTCCTCCAACACCGAGCTTCTGAATGTGGAGCAAGTAAAGCAGAAGCTGCTCTCCCTGCAGTACATCCGGGATGAGCTGGACACCCAAGGGATCGCTTATTAAGTGCTTGTAGGGGCGGTCGGTGACCGCCCGCAGGCGACCAATGGTCGCCCCTACATTAAAACGAAAAGGAGCGATAAGAATGAATATTCTCATTACCGGAGCAAAAGGCTTCGTAGGCCGCAATTTGGTGGAAAACATCAAAACCATTCGCGACGGAAAGAACCGCACTACCGTTCTGACCATTGGGGAGATTTACGAGTACGATATCGATACCGATCCGGCCCTTTTGAAGGAATACTGCGCCAAGGCGGATTTCGTGTTTAACCTGGCCGGCGTGAACCGCCCTCAGAATCAGGAAGAGTTCATGCAGGGAAATTTCGGCTTTGCATCCACGCTGCTGGACACCCTGAAGGCTTGTAAAAACACCTGCCCGGTGATGCTGTCCTCCTCCATTCAGGCGACCCTTATCGGCCGCTACGGCCAGTCTGATTACGGCAAGAGCAAGCTGGCTGGCGAGGAGCTGTTCTTCCAGTACGGAAAGGAAACAGGCGCGAAGGTACTTGTGTACCGCTTTCCCAATCTCTTTGGCAAGTGGTGCCGCCCTAACTACAACAGTGCGGTAGCCACCTTCTGTAACAATATTGCAAACGACCTGCCTATCCAGGTGAATGACCCGTCTGTCCGGCTGGAGCTTTTGTATATCGACGATCTGGTGGACGAAATGCTGGATGCATTGGAAGGTAAAGAGCACCACTGCGAATTTGACGGCGTAGACACCGTGCTCACCGAGAATGGCCGTTACTGCGCGGCTCCCATCACCCACAAGGTAACCCTGGGCGAGATCGTGGACATGCTGAACACCTTCAAAAACCAACCTAAGACCCTGCTTATGCCGGAAATTCCCCAGGGAAGCTTTGCAAAAAAGCTGTATTCCACCTATCTGAGCTATCTGCCTAAGGAGGCAGCCAGCTTTCCCTTGAAGATGAATGTGGATGACCGGGGCAGCTTCACCGAGCTGCTGAAAACCGCCTCCTGCGGTCAGTTCTCCGTGAACATCTCTAAGCCCGGTATCACCAAGGGTCAGCACTGGCACAACACCAAGTGGGAGTTCTTTATTGTAGTATCCGGCAACGCCCTGATCCAGCAGCGGAAGATCGGCACGGAGGAAGTGCTCAATTTTGAGGTCAGTGGCGATAAAATCGAGGCTGTTCATATGCTTCCCGGCTACACCCACAATATTATCAATTTGAGCGAAACAGAGGATTTGGTGACCCTGATGTGGGCCAATGAATCCTTTGATCCCAATAAACCGGATACATTTTTTGAGAAAGTGGAGGGTTAAGTATGGCATCCTTCAAAAATAACGGAAAACTGAAGCTTTTGATCATTGTAGGCACTCGCCCGGAGATCATCCGCCTGTCTGCGGTCATCAATAAGTGCCGGCAGTATTTTGACTGCCTGCTGGCTCATACCGGTCAGAACTACGACTACAACTTAAATGGCGTGTTCTTCAAGGATCTGGAGCTTGCTGATCCGGATGTGTATCTGGATGCGGTGGGCAAGGACTTGGGTGAAACGATGGGCAATATTATTGCCAAGTCCTACCAGCTGATGGTGGAAGTAAACCCCGACGCTGTCCTGGTGCTGGGCGATACCAACTCCTGCCTGTCTGTCATCGGTGCAAAGCGCCTGCACATTCCTATCTTCCATATGGAAGCAGGCAACCGCTGCAAGGATGAGTGCCTGCCGGAGGAGACCAACCGCCGGATCGTGGACATCATTTCTGATGTGAACCTGTGCTACTCTGAGCATGCCCGTCGGTATCTGGCAGATTGTGGTCTGCCCAAGGAGCGTACCTATGTGACCGGCTCCCCCATGGCGGAAGTTCTGCACAATAACCTTTCTAAGATCGAAGCCAGCGATATCCACGCGCGTCTGGGGTTGCAGAAGGGGAAGTACATTCTTCTTTCTGCCCACAGAGAGGAAAATATCGACACGGAGAAGAACTTTGTCTCTTTGTTTACTGCCATCAATAAGCTGGCAGAAACCTACGATATGCCCATTTTGTATTCCTGCCACCCCAGAAGCCGGAATCGTCTGGCAGCTTCCGGTTTCCAGCTTGATAAGCGGGTGATCCAGCACGAGCCCTTGGGCTTCCACGATTATAACTGCCTGCAAATGAATGCTTTTGCGGTGGTATCTGACAGCGGCACTTTGCCGGAAGAAAGCTCCTTCTTTACTTCTGTTGGTAAGCCCTTCCCGGCAATTTGCATCCGCACCTCCACCGAGCGCCCTGAAGCGCTGGATAAGGGTTGCTTTGTGCTGGCAGGCATTGATGGAAAGAGCCTTCTGCAGGCTGTTCACACCGCTGTGGAAATGAACCTGCAGGGAGATGACGGTATTCCTGTTCCCGACTATGTGGAAGAAAATGTGTCCACTAAGGTGGTAAAGCTGATCCAGTCTTACACCGGCGTGGTCAACAAAATGGTTTGGAGAAAGTTTTAAAGGAGAAAGCACCTATGACAAAGGAAAGTGAATTGCTCATTGCAGCTTTGGGCTGGGCGGTTACCGGTAAAAATAAAGAACTTTCCTTGTCTGTGGATTGGGAAAAGCTCCTGCGCCTTGCAAAAAGGCATATGCTTTTGCCGCTTTTGGGTGACGGCCTGCAAAAGGCAGGCTGCTGGGAAAGTGTACCCCAGGAGGCGGTAAAGACCCTGCAAAAGGCGGCAATGCATGCTGTCTACCACGATGTCCAAACAGAACATATTCGGGCAAAGCTGGAAAAAGGGCTGAAGGAAGATAAGATTCCTTATGTGTTTTTGAAAGGTTCTGTCCTTAAGTACGATTACCCGGAGCCGGCCCTGCGGACCATGTGCGATATGGATGTGCTGGTCCATACGGAAGACTATCCCGCAATAGAGCGGATTTCCCGGGGGTTGCAAGGTGTGCCAGGCCACAGCGACGGCAACCATCGCAACTACTTGTTTCCCGGTGGAGTTGAGGTGGAATTTCACCCCAATTTGATCCATCAGGACACCCCCGTGGGCACGGATATCAACCCCGGCTGGCAGTACACAGAGCAAACACCTGATGGTATCCGGATGACAGAGGAGGGCATTTACCTCAACACCCTTTGTCACTTGGCAAACCACTTTGTTTTAGGCGGCGTTGGTGTGCGTTTTGTGCTGGATGTTTGGGTCAATCGCCACTTGCGTAAAAAAACCATCGATTGGGAGAAAGTGGAAGAAGAGTTAAGCCGTTTTAGCCTTCTGGATTTTGCTAAAAACATTGAAACCCTGGCAGAATGCTGGTTTGGCGCAGGGCAGAGTAGTCCTTTGCTGGAGGAGCTGGGAGAGTATATCCTCACCAGCGGCTCCCACGGTCGGGAGGACCGGGCGGTGTTAAACAGCGTATCCCTTTCCAAAGGGGGTAACCGGGTTTCGGCTCTTTGGGGCAAAATTTTCTACTCTCGGGCGGAAATGGAAGACCGTTTCCCATGGTGCAAGGGTAAACCATGGTTGCTGCCCGTGGCCTGGTGTGCGCGTGCTTTCAAGGCCGTGAAAAGGCACGGTGACCTTATTGTTAAATGGTGTAAGAGTACAGGTAAAATTTCCCGAGATGAAGTTTCAGAGCAATTGGCACTGTTGAAACGGTTTGGCATCGAACCCAAGACTCCCAAAAGTAAAAACGGACAAACACAAGGCGGAGGATCCTGAAACGAGATCCTCCGCCAGTTCTATCAGCACCATCAAGTGGGAATAAATCCCCGGTGAAATGCACAGGCTTAAGAACCCGAAAGCCCTTGTAAGTCAAGGACTTTCGGGTTTTTGTTTTTGGGAACCGTATTGACTTTGCGGTATATTTGCGGTATTCTTAAGGTGTAATTTAAGGAGCAATTTTCACTGAATGGTTTGGTAGGTCCTGGGAAGACGGATATTATCATACTGTCTTTTTGTTAGAAAGGATAAAGGAATGCAAACGAAAAAACGGTTAAAAAAATCATTGTTAATCCTGCTTTGTTTGGCTGTAGTAGGGGTGGCAATGTTACTCATCGTTAATGGTTATGTGAAATCAGTTGCGAAAGACCGCATTCTTACAACCGAAAATGTTGCAGAGTTGGAAGATGTTGATTGTATTATTGTGCTCGGTTGTCAGGTCCGTGATGACGGAAGTCTTAGCCATATGCTCCGTGACCGTTTGATGCGCAGTCTTGAGGTTTACAATGCAGGCGCTGCACCGAAGCTCTTGATGAGCGGTGATCACGGGCGAAAAGATTATGATGAAGTTGGCGCAATGAAGCAATATGCCATTGATAATGGCGTACCATCAGAGAATGTGTTTATGGACCATGCAGGTTTCTCTACATACGAAACCGTGTATCGTGCAAAGAAGATTTTTGAGGCTGATAAAGTGATAATTATCACCCAGGAGTATCATCTCTACCGCGCGTTGTATATTGCCGAAAAACTGGGAATAGAAGCCTATGGCGTATCTGCTGATCTTAACAGATATGCAGGCCAATCCATGCGAGATTTTCGTGAAATTTTGGCAAGGTGTAAGGATTTTGCCAAATGTGTCTTCAAGCCCAAGCCGACATATCTTGGTGATGTGATACCGGTCGGAGGTAACGGTGATTTGACAAACGGTTAAAAACAACGATATGAAAGGGTTGCCGCACAGTTGGTTTTAAGACAATATCATGGCAACCAAAAATCGGAAAGTCCTTATTTTAGTGCAATTAACAATACAATGTCGCTGTCCCCCCTTGAATTCCGTGATAAAGTAGTCTATAATGGCCTAAATCGTGGTGATAAAAGCCATTAACATATGATAAGGGAGATTTATTATGAATGTAGTATGCTTAGACCTTGAGGGTGTTTTGGTTCCGGAAATTTGGATCGCTTTCGCCAAGGAAAGCGGCATCAGCGTGTTGTCCCGGACCACCCGTGATGAGCCGGATTATGATAAGCTGATGAAGTGGCGTCTGGATACCCTCCGGGAGCACGGCATGAAGCTGAATGATATCCAGGCCACCATTGCTAAAATCGATCCTCTGGAGGGCGCTAAGGAATTTTTGGACAAGCTCCGTAGCTTGACCCAGACCATCATCGTCAGCGACACCTTCACCCAGTTTGCCCAGCCGCTGATGGAGAAGCTGGGTATGCCCACCATTTTCTGCAACGAACTGGTGGTAGGGGAGGACGGCAGCATCACCGATTACAAGATGCGCTGCCCCAAATCCAAGCTTACCACGGTCAAGAGTCTGCAGGCAATGGGCTTTGATACCATCGCCGCCGGCGACAGCTTCAACGACCTGGGTATGATCCAGGCCTCCAAGGCAGGCTTCCTGTTCCGCACCACCGAGCAGATCAAGAAGGATTACCCCCAGTACGCAGCCTTCGAGCGCTATGACGACCTGCTGGAAGCCATCAAAAAAGTCCTGTAATTACATACAAACCCAAAACGCCCTCTGCGAATTTTCGCAGAGGGCGTTTTAAATATAGGTAAACATCTATATTTTATGTAGAATCTCCCCGATTTTTCTATTTTATCTCAGTAGGATTTTCTTGTAAAATATGACTGGTGGGCACGATGCCGGCAGAGTCAGAGGACCTTTTTTAAATGGGGTCGCTCTGCAACAAACATATCCATACATTGCAGCAAAGCGCGGATGACTTTTTCCTCCGGATAGGCGTTAAGGATCAAGGCGTTGCAAATCCGGTGCATAGGCCCGGGAGATACCCGGCGGATGGTCAGCTTTTCGGGATGGGCCGCAACCATTTGTAATGCCACATTGGAAAGCACAAATCCCCAGCAGCGGGGGTCGGTTAAATATGTATGGACGGACAGGATACTGCTGGCTTTAAAAAAGGGCTTGGTATCTCCAAATCCCTGAGCGTCCCGCCAATTCTGAAACAGTTGGCTGCCGTATCCCTGATGCACTACCTCAAAGGCAGGATCCAACTCCTCCGGGGAGAGCAACCGGTCCGGCAAGGGCGTGTCGATGGGGCAAAGAATGCTGTAATCCTCCTTAAAAAGCGGCACTTGGGTAATGTGCCCGGGATTTACACCGGGAGAGGCAGGGGCGTCATAGCAGATAGCCACATCAAAGGCATGATCTTCCATCGCTTGTTCCATGTCCTTAATTTCCAGGGTGCTCAGACGGATCTCCACATCTGGCACGGCGTGAATCAATTTCTGGATCAAATGGCAGACGATGTACTGGTGGGACACCACACTGGCAGCCAGCCGAAGAGTCCCGCGCTGATGTTCTTTGACGAATCGGGCAAAGCGATCATCCAGTTCCGCATACTGCCGGGCCAGATGGAGAAAGTCCATTCCCGCCGGGGTAAGTTCCACCTCCCGCTTTCCTTTTGCCCGCATCACCAGCTGCACGCCCAGCGATTGCTCCAGCTGGTTGAGGTAAGCAGAGACGGTAGGCTGGGCATAATGGAGCGCGGCTGCTGCGGCGGAGATGCTTCTGTATTTGGCAATGGCCAGAAAAACCTTTATCTCTTGTTGCTTCATAAGTTACTCCGTTTTGCTATATTTCTAAGTTTAATTATATTGTCGTAAAATCCCGTTGTCAATCAATTCATCAGTCCGACTGTTTGAATAAATAATCAATTTTGAGGTGAAATTATGTCAGAGACCACAATTTTGAGTATCGCCGGTTTTTTAACCATCGCGGTGATCCTCATCCTGCTGAACCGAAAATGGACTTCCCCCTATGTGGCGATCTCTATGGTGCCCATCATCGTCTGCCTTTTAATCGGCAAAGGCGCCTCTTTAGGTGAGTACATCCTCAGCGGCATCAATTCCATTTCCCAGACCGGTGTGATGTTCATTTTCTCCGTGGCGTTCTTCGGCATCTTGAGCGAAACCGGCGCATTCGATCCCTTCGTCAACCGTATCATCAAAGCCACCAAGGGTGACCCGGTCCGTTTGATGCTGGGTGTGTTTCTCTTTGCCAGCATCGTCCATCTGGACGGCTCCGGTGTGGTTACCTGCCTGTTGGTAGTTCCGCCCATGCTGCCTATTTTCAAGCGGCTGCATATGAAGAATACCTCCTTTGCTATGGCTTTGGGCCTGGGCGCAGGTCTAATGAACGCCATTCCCTGGGGAGGACCCACTATGCGCGCAGCTTCCGTTTTGGAAATGGATGTTATGGAATTGTGGATCCCGTTCATTCCTACCCAGATCTTCGGTACGGTGGTGGCTGCGGTAATTTGTGTGATGATCGGACGCAAGGAAAAGAAACGCCTGATCGCAGAAGGTATCTTGAAAGAAAACGCGCCGCTGAATATGGATGAATTTATTACCCAGCTCACTGAGGAACAGATGCAAATGCGGCGGCCCAAGCTGATCGTGGTCAACTGGCTGCTGATTCTGCTGGTCATCGGCCTGCTGATCAGCGGTATCGTCAAGCCGCTGATTGCATTTATGATCGGCACAGCGGTGGCGTTGATTATCAATTATTGGGACCCGGCTACCCAACGGAAGCTGCTGGAGGACAAGGGCAAGGATGCCATTGGCCTGACCTGCATTATTTTCTCTGCGGGCGTTCTGATGGGTATTATGGGCAAGTCCGGTATGTCTGCCGCTATGGCAACCACCTTGGTAAAGTTGATCCCCAATGCGATGTCCAAATTTATGGCGCCGATCATCGGTGTGTTGTCAATTCCCCTGTCCATTCTCTTTGATGCGGATTCCTATTACTATGGCATTTTGCCCATTCTCATTGAAACCGCAGAGGCTTTGGGAACCAACGGCGTCGATATTGCCCGGGCATCTATGATCGGACAGATGACCGTAGGCTGGCCTACAAGCCCCATGGTGGGTACATTCTTCCTGTTTACCGGTCTGCTGGATTTGGATATCGGCGCTTGGCAAAAATACTGTCTGAAGTACTTTATTCTGGTTACCGTTGCTATGACGGTCTTCGCTTGCCTGACCGGCCTGTTTGTGTTTTGACTTGCGTTCCCAACAATGCAATATGATTGCGTACAAGCCCGGGTTACACCGGGCTTGTGTTTTTGCACAAGAAAAAAGCCGCTGTCCCACGGACAGCGGCTTTTGACAACGGATTTTACTTTTCGTTCTTGTAGATTTCCTTGAAGTACTTGTAGGTATCTACCTTCAGCTCGCCGCAGGCAGCCTCGTCGCAGGCAACGATGCCGTCGGGGTGCATCTGCAGAGCGCTGATGGTCCAGGCGTGGTCTACGCCGCCCTCGACGCAGTGACGCAGGGCACGGGCCTTATTGTGGCCGCTGATAATGAGCAGTACCTGCTTGGAATCGCAGACAGTGCCCACGCCCACGGACAGAGCGGTCTTGGGGACCTTGTTGGGGTCGTTATCAAAGAAGCGGGAGTTGACGATCAGGGTATCCTCGGTCAGAGCACGGACGCCGGTGCGGGAAGCCAGGCTGGTGAAAGGCTCGTTGAATGCGATGTGGCCGTCCACGCCGCTGCCGCCCAGGAACAGGTCGATGCCGCCATAGGAAGCGATCTTCGCTTCATACCGGGCGCACTCAGCTTCCAGATCCTCGGCCATACCGTTGAGGATGTTGACGTTCTCAGCGGGAATGTCGATGTGGTTGAACAGGTTGTCGTGCATAAAGTACCAGTAGCTCTGGTCATGCTCCCGGGGCAGACCCACATACTCGTCCATATTGAAGGTGACGACATTCTTGAAGGTCAGCTTGCCGGCCTTGTTCATTTCCACCAGCCGTCTGTACACGCCCAGAGGGGAAGAGCCGGTAGGCAGACCCAGCACGAAGGGCCGGTCCTCTTTGTGGCCCCTGATTGCATCGGCGATATGGTTTGCTGCCCATTCGCACATTGCTTCATAATCGTTTTTAATAATCAGTTTCATAGGTTCACGCTCCTATTTCGAATAGGGAGAAATTCTCCACGGATAGATTATACTCCTCATTTTTTCATTTGTAAATAAAAAATTTATTCCAGAAAGGATATAAAAATTACACAGAGCCAAAAGTGCAGGAAATACCTATATTTTTCACTTGTATATTTTTGGAAAAACCTTTATAATGGCAATACCAATACAGAGAGGAAATACCTCAGATGAAAACGAAAACAGAATTGATGTATGCCACCATGAATCCGTGGAAACTGTTCTTTGTGGTGGCGTTGCCGGGTATGGTGAGTATGTTTGCTATGTCCGTGTACAGCGTCTTTGAAGGTATCTTTATCGGCAAGACCTTGGGTGAGGGCGCGTTCGCGGCGGTAAATATCGCTATGCCGTTGGTGATGATCAACTTTTCTTTGGCTGACCTGGTGGGCGTGGGCGCGTCGGCGCCAATCTCTATTGCATTGGGCAGGGGAGATAAGAAAACTGCCAACAATGTTTTCTCCTGCTCCGTGATTCTCATCCTGCTGGCATCGATATTGATGGGTGGCGTGATGTTCTTTGCCGCCGAGCCTCTGGCCCGAATGATGGGCGCAAGCGATGTGCTGCTGGATACCTCCGTGCGGTATCTGCGGACTTTCGCCCTGTGCAGCCCGCTGACCACCATCTTTTTCGCTATGGACAATTACTTGCGCATCAGCGGCTATGTCAAGACCAGTATGGCCATCAATGTGGTGTCTAATTTCGGCACCATCGGCCTGTTGGCGCTGTTGCTGCTGCAGTTTCATATGGATGTGGTAGGCTCGGCGCTGGCGGTGTGCATTTCCATGTGCGCCAGCTCTATAGCGGCGCTGATTCCGTTTTTGCGGCGAAAGACCCTGCTGCAGTTTGTAAAACCCCGGTTTTCCTGGGCGATGCTCAAGCAAATTGCCGCCTGCGGCAGCCCAATCTTCTTGAGTAATATCGCAGGCCGCGTCACATCCATTCTGATGAATATTTCTCTGATGACCCTGGGTGTCAGGATGCTGGGAGAGGGTGGCGGCACTACCGCTGTTGCCGCATACGCGGTGCTGATGTACGCCAGTGACCTGTGCTGGCCTTTGCTTTACGGCATCAGCGACTCCCTGTCCCCGGCGCTGGGCTATAACTGGGGCGCGCGGAATTTTGACAGAGTGAAGAAAATCGCCCGGTGCGGCTTTACCGGTACTGCTGTAGTGGCTGTGCTTTCTACATCTTTTTTGTTCTTCTGCCCCCGGACAGTGGCGTCGCTGTTTGTGGACAGCGCAGACACAAGGCTTCTGGAGCTGGCCACTCACGGTGTCCGGATCTTCTGTACTGCCTATATTTTCCGCTGGATCGTGGTGATGACCCAAAGCTACCTCAGCGCCATCGAAAAACCGGCCCAGGCAACCATTGTGTCCGTATCTGTGGCTATGGTGTTCCCGGTGCTGTTGCTGGGTGGCCTGTGGGGGTTGGGTCTTGACGGTATTTGGTTGAACTTCCCCGGCGTGAATGTGCTGGCGACCATCCTGGCAGGCATTTTACTGATAAGACTTGGCAAAGAGATCCGAAGAAGAGAAACGGAATAAGAAAAAAACCATCTGTCTGCTGACAGATGGTTTTTTGTTAAGCGGGGATATACTCCTTGACGACCACATAGCCGTCCACCAGATTGGCGCTTTCCAGCGTGCCCTCAATGGCAACGGTCCTTTCCATCAGGTCGGTCAGGATCACCATGCCGTCCTTGCAGTCAATGCGCATCACATTCTTGAGGACTACATTTTCTTCAGATCGGCTATTTTTATAAACAGTAGAAAGACACATAGTATTACCTCTTATTTCATATCCAGACTTGCCAGTACCATACGCAGGCGCATATTGCCCTTTTCAAAATCGGACACGGCGGCCATTACCTGCTCATAGGCGGTGTGGTTGCCGGCTTTGTCCAGCTGGGCGGCTAAGTCTGCCAGCTCCTTGGCGTGGGCGGCGTTGTGATTGGCCATATACTGCATCAGCGCGGTCAGCTCCTCCATGGGGGTATGCTCGCACTTAGAGGCGCAGCCGGTGCAGCTGCCGGAGCATTCGTGGCTATGGTCGTGGGTGTGGCCGTCACCGTGGAGATGGTCGTGGGTGTGGGGGTGGGTGTGGCCATGCTCGTGAGCGTGGGTATGTTCGTGGGTATGGGTCACGCCGTCGTGGGTGTGCTCGTGGGAATGGGTATGCTCGTGGCTGTGGGCGTGGTCACCGCCGGCAATGTGGTCGTGATGAATATGCATAGGAAATCCTCCTTGTTATTTGGTTTCGTCTAACAGGGCGTTGCGGATGTCGCCGATGGTGTACAGCGAGCCGAAGCACAGCACAACGCCATCTTTTCCTGCCAGCTGGATCGCCTTGCGGACACCGGCGGGAATATCCTCGCAGGCGGTGGCCGTAGCGCCCACATTGGACAGATGCGCTGCCAATTCTTCTGCCGGCAGGCGGCGGGGGTTGGGAGGTGTCACGCAGACAAACTGCTGAATAAAGGGCATTACGGGCTTGTACATATCACCGTAGTCCTTGTCGGCCAGAACGCCGGTCAGGGCGATGACCCGGCGGCCGGTGAGATAGTCCTGAATGTTCTTCACCAGAGCCTCTAAGCACTGGGGATTGTGGCCGCCGTCGATGATAAACAGGGGATCCCGGCTCACAATGTCAAACCGGCCGGGCCAGGACACATCACGCATACCGTCGTAGATGTTCTGCCGGGTGATCTTCCAGCCCTTTTCTATAAGGGTCTCTGTTACGGCCAGCACTACAGCGGCGTTGTGCAGCTGATGGTCGCCCAGCAGGGGCAGGTGGATATCTTGATAGTCACCGCAGTCAAAAACCTGCTCAAACAGATTGTGTTCTTTCAGCTTCAGGCCGGCAAAATCCGCCTTTTTCAGCGCGGTGTTTTTCTCGGCGCAGACCTTTTCAAATACGGCTTCCACGGAAGGCGTGCCCCGGTAGATAACCGCGTTGCCGTTTTCTTTAATAATACCGGCCTTGTTGGCGGCGATCTCTTCTAAGGTGTGACCCAGAATATCCGTGTGGTCAAGACCAATGTTGGTGATGACGGCCACCTCCGGGCAGGGGATCACATTGGTAGAGTCCAGCAGACCGCCCATGCCTACTTCCAGCACCACGATATCGCAGCCCTTCCGCTTGAAATGTTCAAAAGCGATGCAGCTGACCAGTTCAAACTCCGTAGGTGTTTCCTCCATGGAATCCGCCAAAGGCTTGACATATTCCACAATGTCCACCAGCTCCTCGTCGGAGATCAGCTGGCCGTCTACCTGCATCCGCTCGCCGAACTGATAGATGTAAGGGGAGGTGTAAAGACCGGTGCGGTAACCGGCTTTGCGGAGAATAGATGCAGTCATAGCAGCAGTGCTGCCCTTGCCGTTGGTGCCGGCAATGTGGACATATTTTAGCGCTTTGTGGGGATTACCCATCTTTTCCAGCAGTGTGTTGGTGCGACCAAGGCCGGGGATGCTGCCTTTCCAGCACACGGAATGGATATATTCGATAGCCTCAGTTGCGTTCATTATTCTACCTCTTTTTTGATAATAGATCTGGGCGGCCATACACCCAGACGGGTAAAGATATTGGTCTTCATCAGCATATAGATGATCAGGGTTTCCGCCACCAGCATAATGGAAAACTGAATGCTGCGGGTGCCCAGATAATACACAACGCCGTTTGCAAATGTGCCGTCAAAGTAGAGCTTTGCCAGCATACAGCTTTGATACAAAATCGAGCCGATGACCACCGGGAACAAATAGCTCACACCGATCCGGACCACGGAGGTGTTCTTCTGCAGATACCGCCGCAGGAGGCCGCCAAACAGGCCGTACAAAATGGCAGGGGGGCACAGCAGGGGATTGAAGCCGAACTGCATCAGGCTGCCGGTGAAATCCGCCACAAAGCCGGTGAGGGCGCCCATTACAGGACCGAAAAACATGCCGGCAAGGAACAGCGGAAACTTATCCAGAGACCAGCGGACGCCGTCGGGCGTGGCAAAGCACAGCACACGGGCCATGACCACACTGACAGCCGCCAGCATGGCGCAGTACACAAGGGCTTTGATAGGGGCAGTGTTGTTTTTACGCATAAAAATACCTCCTTTTATGTAGGCGCAGGACATTGGGAAAATGCCGTCAAAAAATCCCCAAACGCATACGCATTCGGGGAGCAATTCTATGACAGCATTTACCCTTGGGGTTCTGATTACCCCACCGAGTATCGTTGCTTACATATAAGGAGCTTTTCTTATATGGGCAGCGGGTGCGGAAGCCTCATCGCGGACAAAATCCTTCGTCTGTCACTCAACTCCCCATTTTGACAGCACTTCACGCGAGGTCTCCTACTCTGTTCGTCAATATGATACAACAACTTGCACCAAATGTAAATCCCCAATTTGTAAAAACTGCCGTATTTTTATGAAAATTAAATACATCTGCTGGGTTTGGCGGGGCAAAAAGCCTTGATTTTTGTGCATTTTTAAGTTATAATGGCATCATATTCGGAAAAGGGGGGACAGCCCGTGGGCGAATTGATCGCAATTTTATCCGGCAAGGGCGGCACCGGCAAGACATCTTTGTGCGCCGGCATCGCCGAAGCGTTGGCCCAGCAGGGTGAAAAAGTCCTGTGTATCGACTGTGATGTGGGCCTGCGGAATCTGGATATTGCCCTGGGCATCAGCCAGATCGGCGGTCTGTCTTTCCTGGATGTCTGCTCCGGCGGCTATGGGTTGGATATGGCCACTGTCCACCCGGTGTATCCCAACATCTCCTTCCTCACCGCGCCGGTCACCTGCCCGGTGGAGGATATTGACCCGGCGGCATTTTCCAAAATGCTCACCGCGGCCCGCAGCAAGTTTTCCTACATATTGCTGGACGCCCCAGCCGGCATCGAGACCGGCTTTCGTCTGGCAGCAAGATTCTGCGACCGGGTGATCCTGGTTACCGGCGCAGACCCGGCATCTATCCGGGATGCTTCCCGGGCGGCAGATGTGCTGGAAACCATGGGAAAAGAAAATATCCGCATGATCATCAACCGGGTACAGCCCAAGCTCTTTGAAGCGATGGATGTCACCGTAGACGATATTATGGATCAGTCCGGCCTGCCCCTGTTGGGCCTTGTGCCGGAGGATCAGAAAGTCATTTTGTCGGCGGCCTTCCGTCAGCCCTTGCTGGGTTACGGAAAAAAGGGCGCAGCCGCAGCTTGTAAGCGAATTGCCAAACGGATCCGGGGACTGTATGTTCCTGTGAAGATATAAGAAAGGAGAACGGGTTAATGAATATCGCGTTTTTGGCTCACGATAAGAGAAAGGAACTGATGGTACAGTTCTGTACGGCCTATAAAAGTGTGCTGGCAAAGCATAACCTCTTTGCTACCGCTACCACAGGCCGGCTCATTGCAGATAACACCGGCCTGCCGGTAACCCTGCTTCTGTCCCATAAGCAGGGCGGTCACCAGCAGATCAATGCCCGTATCGCCTATAATGAGATCGATCTTGTGGTCCTGTTCTCCGATCCCAACGAGCAGGACCCCTGGGATGATAGCCAGATGATAGAGACCATTCGCCACTGCGACCGGCACAATGTCCCCATTGCCACCAATCTGGGCAGCGCGGAGATGTTTGTCATGGGCCTGCAGCGGGGCGACCTGGACTGGCGGGAAATGTACCACAATAAGCTGAAATATTAAACGAAAAATAAAATATTATTGTCATTGCGAACCAGTGACCGTGTCGCTGGTGTGGCAATCTCCGGGAAAACAGTATCCTGAGATTTCCACGCCGGTGTGCGCGCTGGCTCGGAATGACAATTCGTTTTGTAGTTGAAAGGATAGAAGATTATGGAAAAAATCACACCCCGGACCCTGTCCGGCTTTATGGAGCTTTTGCCCGGCAAGCAGGCCCGTATGGAAAAGCTCATGCAGGTCCTGCGGGATACCTACGCCAGCTACGGCTTTGCGGCCCTGGATACCCCTGTGATTGAGGATGCTAAAATTCTGCTGGCCAAGGGCGGCGGCGAGACGGAGAAGCAGATCTACCGCTTCCAAAAGGGCGATAGCGACCTTGCTCTGCGGTTTGACTTGACCGTGCCCCTTGCCAAATATGTGGCCTTGCACTATAACGAGCTGGCCTTCCCCTTCCGCCGGTATCAGATCGGCAAGGTCTACCGTGGCGAACGGGCCCAGCGGGGTCGTTTCCGTGAGTTCTACCAGGCGGATATCGATATTATCGGCGACGGCAAGCTGGACATTATGAACGAGGCGGAGATCCCCGCTATCATCTACCGGGTGTTCCGCGGCTTCGGCCTGACCCGTTTCCAGATCCGGGTGAATAACCGCAAAATTTTGAACGGTTTTTATGCCATGCAGGGCCTTAGCGAAAAGAGCGGTGACATTATGCGCACTGTGGACAAGCTGGACAAGATCGGCCCGGAAAAGGTCAAGGCCATTCTTTGCGACGATTGCGGCCTGGTAGACACCCAGGCGGATGAGATTCTGAAATTCATCGCCATCAGCGGCACCAATGCCCAGGTTTTGGTTGCCTTGGAGGGCTATACCGGCCGGAATGAAATCTTCGATGCCGGTCTGGAGGAGCTGCGGGCCGTGACCCGGAATCTGGCTGCCTTCGGCGTGCCTGAGGAGAATTTTGCCGTGGATCTGACCATCGCAAGAGGTTTGGATTACTACACCGGCACCGTTTATGAAACCACCCTGTTGGACCACCCGGAGATCGGCTCTGTCTGCTCCGGCGGCCGGTATGATAACCTGGCCGGTTACTATACCGATAAGGCTCTGCCCGGTGTGGGCATCTCCATCGGCCTGACAAGACTGTTCTATGTACTGGACGAGCAGGGGCTCATCAACGAGCAGAACCCCGCCGCGCCGGCGGATGCCCTGGTGCTGCCCATGACCGAGGATGTGGGACAGGCGGTTGCCTTGGCCCAGACCCTGCGGGATGCAGGCCTGCGGGTGCAGTTCTACGGCGAGCAGAAGAAGTTCAAGCAGAAGATGAGCTATGCCGACAAGCTGGGCGTACCCTTTGTGGTGCTGCTGGGCGAGGATGAGATCGCCGAGGGCGTTTGCTCTGTGAAGAATATGCAAAGCGGCGAGCAGATCAAGTGCCCGCCGGAGCAGGCTGCAGCCCACATTCAGGCGGCTTTGGCCGCAGCGGGTGGTCCGCTGATCCTGGAGAAATAAACATTGCCGGAGGTGCCCCGCACCTCCGGTTTTTACGGAAGGGAGGCGGTTCTGTGGAACTGACCCATATTGCGACCCGGGCAGGCAGACTGTCCTCTTTTCTGCGGGAGGAAATGCGCCTTTCTGCGGGGCTGATGAATCGGCTGAAATGGCAGGAAAAGCTCTATGTGAACGGCCTGCCGGTGCATACGGACTATGCTGTGCAGCCGGGAGATGTGATCACTGTGCCGCTGGACGAGCCTGTACCGGACTACCCGGCAGAGGACGGCCCGCTGACGGTTTTGTATGAGGACGAGCACCTGCTGGCGGTGGATAAGCCGGCAGGGATGCTGATCCACCCCTCCCGCTCCCGGTTTACCGGCACGCTGGCAAATTATGTGCTGGGCTACTATCAGAAAACCGGACAGGCCGGGGCGTTTCACCCCTTGACCCGCCTGGACAGAGATACCTTCGGCGCGGTGCTGATCGCCAAAAATGCCCATATCCACAGCCTTTTGCAGCAATGCGATGCCCAGAAAACCTATCACGCCCTTGTGTGGGGTGTTCCCGATGCGCCCACCGGCGTGATCGATGCGCCCATTGCCCGGCTGCCTTTGCCCAGCCTTTTGCGGCAGGTCAGTCCTGACGGGAAGCCATCGCTTACGAAATACACCCTCCTGGAGACCCGGGGGAATATCAGCAAACTTGCCCTACGGCCCATTACTGGCCGCACCCACCAGCTGCGTGTCCATTGCGCCCATATGGGCTGGCCTATTTTAGGGGACCCGCAGTACGGCAACGAGGCATCGGCACAGGCGTCCCGGGAACTGGGGCTAACTTCCCAGATCCTCTGCGCCCGACAGATCGACCTGACCCATCCCGTTACCGGCCAGAGTCTTCGAATCCTGTCCAAAATGGACGGAGAAATTTGAATCAGCCGTTGCTTTTGGCGGATTTCTGTGATAAAATAGCCCCAAATATTTAAAAGGAGGTAGTACTGTGCGAAAAATTTGCATATTTTTATGTCTGATCGTGATGTTTAGCTGTATGACCGTCAGCGCCGGTGCTGCCACCGCCGCCAAGAGCATCGGCACCTATGCTACCGTTTCCAATGACGGTACGGCCCAGGTCACCCTCACCGCCAATATCCATTTGGACCGGGTGGAGGAAGACCTGCGGTTTGCCCTGCCGGGCGGAGCTTCCCATATTACTGTCAACGGCTCCCGGGCCAGAAGCCGGGAGGAGAACGGCCTGCGGCAGGTGGATATTTCCAGATTCGTCGGTAAGGCCGTGGGTGACTTTACCCTGACCTTTACCTATGATCTTCCCAACCTGATTACCACCAATGCAGCCGGTCAGCTGGAGCTGCAGCTGCCTTTGCTGGCAGGCTTTTCCTACCCGGTGCAGGCGCTGGAATTTTCTGTGACCCTACCCGGCCCCATCACTGCCAAGCCGGCCTTTTCCAGCGGCTACCATCAGGCCAATATTGAAAAGGACCTGCATTTTACTACCTCCGGCGCCACTATTACGGCGGTATCCCAGGTGGAGCTGAAGGACCACGAGACACTGACTATGACCCTGTTGGTCACCGAGGAGATGTTCCCCCAGAAACGCATTGTCGCCCCGGAGGTGGGCATGGCGATTACATTGACCACGGTGTGTTTGGTGCTGGCGCTGCTTTACTGGTTGCTGTTCCTGCGGAATCTGCCGACCTGGCCTGCAGTGCGTGCCACTCCCCCGGAGGGGTACTCCGCCGGTGAAATGGGCAGTATCCTGTGCCTGCAGGGAGCAAACCTTAATATGATGGTGTTCTCCTGGGCGCAGCTTGGTTATTTGCAGATGGAATTGCAGCCGGGTGGCAAAGTGCTGCTGCACCGGCAGATGGATATGGGCAATGAACGCAGCAGCTTTGAACAGCGCTGCTTCCAAAAGCTTTTCGGCAGACGGGATTCCATCAATGCCGGCTCTGCCCGGTACGGCGAACTGTACCGGGATATGGAGAAAATAAAGCCGAACTTATCGTTTGTTATGCACCGGAAGAGCGGCAATATGCTGGTATTCCGGGGTCTTGCAGCCCTTGCCGGTATGTTTGCCGGCGTCACCCTGGCGGTCAGTCTGGCCTCCGGCGCGGGTATGCAGTGGTTTTTGATGTTCCTGCTGGGCGCGGTGGCGCTGGTCAGCTGCTGGCATATCCAGGCATGGGCGGTGAATCTCTTTGTTCCCGACCGGCGGAAGCTGTGGATCGCCATTGGACTGTGCGGCCTGTGGCTGCTGCTGGGCGCTTTAGGCGGCCAGTTCAATGCAGGCTTGGGCATGGTGGCAGGACAGCTTTTTGCAGGTCTTTTGGCTGCCATTGGCGGCAGACGGACACCGGAGGGCCGGCTTTTGATGGGTCAGACTCTGGGCCTGCGGCGGTATTTACGGTCTGTGTCTGCTGAGCAGCTGCGGCATATCTGCCAGAACAGTCCCGAGTACTTTCACCAAATGGCGCCCTACGCCATGGCCCTGGGCGTGGACGGCGCGTTTGCCAAACGCTTTGGTAAACTGCCCATGGGCAGCTGCCCCTATATTTTTACCGGTACGGACAGTACCCTGCGGGCCACCCAATGGAACAATCTGATGCGGCGGGTGCTGAAGGGTATGAACACCCGGCCGGAGCAGAGTCGATTGGAAAAGCTTATGGCAATTCTCCAGAGTTTTATAAAATAAACAAAAAATCCCGGTCTTCTCAGACCGGGATTTTTTGTTGGTTCGGTTAAATCAAGCTGGCGAAAATAGGTAGACTTCTTTGGATCTTATCAAGGCTCACACAGTAGCAAAGCCGCACATAGCCGGGGCAGCCGAAGGAATCACCGGGCACTACCAGCAGATCCTTTTCCATTGCCTTTTTGGTGAAGGCCTCTGCATCGCCGCCGGGTACTTTTACAAACATATAGAACGCGTCGTCGGGCTTGGCTACCGCATAGCCTGCCTCCCGCAGTCCTTCGTAGAGGGCCTTGCGGTTGCGATCATAGTCACTTAGATCCGGGCGCAGGTGGGCGCAGCGGGCCAGTACATGCTGCCACAAAGAGGGGGCGCAGATATGGCCCAGACTTCTGGCAGCGCCGGCCACGGCGGTGTACAGAGCCCCGCCGTCGGTGGCCTGCCGGGGTACATAGATATAGCCGATCCGCTCGCCGGGCAGGGAGAGGGACTTAGAATAGGAGTAACAGACAATGGTGTCTTTATAAATGGTGGGGATAAAGGGGACTTCCACGCCGTCATAGGCCAGTTCCCGGTAGGGTTCGTCGGCAATGATGTAAATGGGATGGCCAAACGCCTTGCCCTTTTCTGTCAGCAGCGCGCCCAGCTTTTCCAAGGTCTG
Organism: Oscillospiraceae bacterium; assembly: GCA_017502265.1. Classification (GTDB taxonomy): domain Bacteria; phylum Bacillota; class Clostridia; order Oscillospirales; family Oscillospiraceae; genus Faecousia. Next base: position 9,497 of record JAFVVI010000006.1, on the reverse strand, counting down.
CCGGGTGTAGACCACGCCGGAGGGATTGTTGGGGGAGTTGATGACGATGGCTACGGTGTTGGGGGTCAGGGCCTTTTCTACCTCGTCCAGCCGGATCTGGAAATCCGGCACATCCGGGGGGATCACCTTCAATTTACAGCCGGCGGCCTGAGCAAAGGGCTGGTACTCGGGAAAATAGGGAGCGATGGCCAGAATTTCCGCATCGGGCACTGCCAGCGCGCCAAATACCGCGCACAGCTCCGGGGATGCGCCGCAGCCTAAAAACAGTTCATCGGGGGTAATATCCGTGCCATAGCGGCAGTTTAAGTCCTGGGCAATGGCTTGCCGGGCAGCCAGCAGACCCGGGGCGCTGGTGTAGCTGTGGGCCTGGAGAGGATCCATATTTTCCAAGATATCCCGCACCGCATCGGCGATCTCCGGCGCAGCCGGCAGGCTGGGATTGCCGATGGTGAAGTCAAAGATATTTTCCTTGCCAATCACCTGAGCCCGGGCAGCGCCGTATTCTGCCAGATCCCGGATGGCGCAGCGATTAGCGCCCATTTCGTATGCTGTGTGGTTGTACATTCTCATTTCTCCTTACAGGGTATATAAAGGCGCGGGTGGGTCAAATTTCTGCGGCTTGTATGTAACCGAACCGATAGGCTTGCCGTCCACACCGTATTTGGGATTGTAACCGAATAGGTTTACATAATGTTCCAAATCTGCTTTTTCCAGCTCCATAGCTTTCATAACCTCCACCGTGGCCAGCACATCGTCTACCGCCCGGTGGGAGTTGACCACCTTGTCTCCAAGGTTATACACCTCGATGGCGTTGCAGAGCTTGTGAGGGTAACTGTGGCGGTCTTTGTAGACCGTGAGCAGATCCAGCTTATCCTTGCCCTTTAAGATAGTGGGATCGCCGTCCCGCAAAAGCAGATAAAACAGAAAACTCAAGTCAAAGTGGGCGTTATAGGCCAGAAGCAGGGTGTTTCCGGCCACCATACGGGCGATATCCTGGCAGAGCTGCCCCTTGGGAATGCCCCGTTCTTTCAGATCGGCATTGGTAATGCCCGTGAGATTCTCGATCATCGGGGGCACAAAGCCGCCGGGACTTAAGGCAATCAATTCGTCATATTCTTCCGTGACAACAATTTCACCGTTTTGCTTTTCTACCACCACGGCGGCAAATTCGATGATCTCATCCCGGTTAAAAATCAGACCGGTGGTCTCTGTGTCAAAGAGCATCAGCCGGTCATAGCGCGCGAACAAAGTATCCAGCATATCATTCACCTCTGTATAACGCCAAGGCCCGGCGGAATTTGCTTTTTTCTTCCCGGGTGAGACCAAAACGGGCGGCCAATGTTCTGGCAAACAGATCGCAGAAGCGCACATCGCCGGATTTCAGCTCCACCTCTACCTCGCAAAGGGGTATTTCCCGGCCGCCGCCCATGAGAACACCCTCGTCCAGCGCAAGCTCCAAAGTACCCTCCGGCAGGCAGACGGTTTTGGCGATGCGGATAAATTTCGCGCCGCAGATGGGATGTATCCCCTCTTGAACCAACCGGGAGAAGTCAGCAGGACACCCCATAGCGGGAAACTGTGCAACAGCCTGGGAAATGTCCTCGCAACGGACCTCAAATTCGGACCGGGCATTTCCGGCTGGGGTCTTCAGGACGCAGACAGATTCTCCGTTTTCCAGCCGCCGGCGCAGGGTGTAATGCTCGGCGGAAAGGGCGCCTGTGGGGGTGTCGAAATAGGTGGTTTCCATGGAGATTTTCACACCGGTTTCCGGGAATGCGGCGGCAATTGCCGCAAGCTGCTGAGCGGTTGCCTGAAATTTCCATTCATATTCCGTTGCCATAGCTTTAACCCCCGAAAATTTTTCTTAATTATACACCTTCTTTGCTTTTGGTGCAAGTAGCATAACGCGTTCCGACAGAAAAAACGCCCGATCGGTGATAGAATTTTTCTATACATAAGAAGGGAAGTGGAACGATGATTTCAATTGATGCCTATGTACGGCGAGGAAGGCATACCCTGCGCCGATGGCTCTTGGATCCCCGGGTACATACGTTTTTGCGGTGTGGCGGTCATTTTGCGGCAGGTTTTGCTTTGAGCGCGGCCAGCTTAGGACAGGGGATGCTGCCGCTGGCGCTGTCGCTGGTGTGCGCCTGCAACGGTTGGCTTGCAGTACTGGCAGGCTTGGGCAGCGTGGCAGGATACCGGGTTTTCTGGGGCGCAGAGCAGCAGCCTATGTTGTGGCTGGCGGCGGGACTGATCGTGGCGCTGCTGCTGGGCAGCCGGTCCATCAGCAGACAGACGCCACTGCTTTTGCCTGCGGTGGCAGGGCTGATCGTGGCTGCCTCCGGGGTGCTGTTTCAGACGCTGGGAGCAGAGGATACCCCCATTGCCTTGTATCTCATCCGGGTGGGATTGGCCGGGGGGACGACCTGGTTGTTTTCCCAGGTGCGTAAGGGCCGCAACCCGGTGTTAGAGTGGCTGACTGCGGGTCTTGCGGTGCTGGCGCTGGTGCAGATCGCGCCGGTGCGCTGGTTCAGCTTAGGCTTCTTCGCGGCGGGTATTTTGGCGGTGACCGGGGCATTTCCGGCAGCGGCCATTGCAGGTCTTGCCTTGGATCTTGCCGGGGTCACACCGGTGCCGATGACGGCGGTGATGGTCCTTGCTTACTTATTCCGATTGCTCCCCAAACCCTTGGGCTGGGCGGGGAGATTTGCCCCGGGGGCGACTTATTTGATCGTGATGTGGCTGTACGGCGTGTGGGATGTACTGCCACTGCCGGCGCTGGTGCTGGGGTCTGTTATAGGGGGATTTTTACCCCTGCCGGGGAAACTGCCCCACCGCCGGGGTGAGACCGGCGCGGCCCAGGTGCGGTTGGAACTGGCTTCCGGGGTGCTGGCGCAAACCCAGCAGCTGCTGATCGAAGCCCCGGAGGTGCCGGTGGACGAGGATGCGCTGGTAAGCCGGGCGGCGGAACGGGCCTGCGGCAGTTGTCCCAACCGAAAGGAGTGTAAGGACTCCCAACGGATCGGTATGCTGCCGGGCCTGCTCCTGCATAAGCCTTTGCTGCAGACGGAGGAACTGCCTATTATCTGCCGGAAAAGCGGCCGGTTTTTAGCGGAATTGCACCGCTCCCAGGAGCAGCTGCGCTCCATCCGGGCAGACCGGCAGCGGCAAAAGGAGTACCGGGCCGCGGTGATTCAGCAGTATCAGTTTCTGTCGTCGTTTTTGCAGGACCTGTCCGATAAGCTCTCCCGGCGTACAGAGCCTGCGGCGGTGTACGCCGTGCAGGTGGCGGTGTTCGGCAACCGTCCGGAAGAGGAGAACGGCGACCGCTGCTTGCGGTTTGCCGGCACAGAAGGCAAGTACTATGTGCTCCTTTGCGACGGTATGGGTACCGGCCTTGGGGCGGTGCAGGAGGGTCGCAGCGCAGGGGTGATGCTGCGGCGGCTGCTGTGCGCCGGGTATCCGGCAGAATATGCCCTGCGGAGCATCAACAGTATCTGCGCCCTGCGGGACAGAGCCGGCGCGGTGACCATGGACTTAGCGGAGATCCGGCTGGACAGCGGCAAGGTCAGCCTCTATAAATGGGGCGCGGTGCCGTCCTACCTCATCACCCCGGTGGGTGTGGAAAAGATCGGTACGGCCAGCCCGCCTCCCGGCCTGTCTGTCACCGACTATCAGGAGCGCACAGAAAAGCTGACCCTGCGGAAAGGTCAGCTTCTGGTGATGGTCAGTGACGGGGTCAGCGAGGAAACGGCGCTGCAGTGCTGCGCCGACGGCATCGGACAGACAGCTGGCGAGGTGGCGGTGAGCATTCTCACCGCGGAGCAGGCCGGCGGCCAGGACGATGCCACCGTGGTGACGATCTCCTTAGAGTCTGCGGAAGGATAGAGCCGTCCATACTTTCTCCGCGGCGAGAAAGTATGCAAAGCGCCGCCGGCAGGCCATTTCGTTTGTGTCCTTATGCTTACAAAAAGAATTGCCCTCCCGATTCCCGGGAGGGCAAATTGCTTTTTGAACTTAGGCCTTGCCAGCGCAGCCCAGAACGTTCACCAGCTTGTGGCGGACGATCTCCTTGATGTTGGAGCGGGCAGGCTTCAGGTACTGACGGGGGTCGAAGTGATCGGGATGCTCGTTGAAGTACTGACGAACAGTGCCGGTCAGAGCCAGACGCAGGTCGGAGTCGATGTTGATCTTACATACGCTCAGGGCAGCAGCCTTGCGCAGCTGCTCCTCGGGCACGCCGATGGCGTTGGGCATCTTGCCGCCGTTCTCGTTGACCATCTTTACGTACTCCTGAGGAACGGAAGAAGAGCCGTGCAGAACGATGGGGAAGCCGGGCAGGCGCTTGGTGACCTCTTCCAGAACGTCGAAACGCAGAGCGGGGGGAACCAGGATGCCCTGCTCGTTGACGGTGCACTGCTCGGGAGTGAACTTGTAAGCGCCGTGAGAGGTGCCGATGGCGATGGCCAGGGAGTCACAGCCGGTACGGGTGACGAACTCCTCAACCTCTTCGGGACGGGTGTAGGAAGCGGCCTCAGCGGCGACATTCACTTCGTCCTCGATGCCGGCCAGAGAGCCCAGCTCAGCCTCAACCACAACACCGTGGTCGTGAGCGTACTCAACAACCTGCTTGGTGATGGCGATATTCTCCTCGAAGGACTTGGAGGAGGCATCGATCATAACGGAGGTAAAGCCACCGTCGATGCAGGACTTGCAAGTCTCAAAGCTGTCGCCGTGGTCCAGGTGCAGGGCGATGGGAATGTTGGGGCATTCGATGACAGCAGCTTCCACCAGCTTGACCAGGTAGGTGGGGTTGGCGTAAGCGCGGGCGCCCTTGGAAACCTGCAGGATCACGGGAGCATTCTCCTCGCGGCAGGCCTCGGTGATACCCTGAACGATCTCCATGTTGTTGACGTTGAAAGCGCCGACTGCATAACCGCCGTCGTAGGCCTTCTTGAACATTTCGGTTGTTGTAACAAGTGCCATTGTTATCTTTCCTTTCTTATTTCGCGGGAAACCCGTATTTTTACAGTTATCATTATAGCATAAATTTTTTGTATTTCAATAAAAAAATGAAATTTCGGAAAAATTAGAATTTTGCTATTTACCTTTGACATCCGATGGATTATAATGTATATGTGGATATATGCTAATTTAACCCTAAGGAGTGTTTTTTGATGAAATTGTCCCCCTTGCAGCTGGCAAGATACCAGTACAATCCCAAGCTGCCCGGTATGCTGCGCAACGGCATTTCCGAGATCTGCGTGAAAGACGGCAGTGCCACCCAGAGCGTAGCCGATCAGGAGAAGATCAAGGCTCTCTTCCCCAATACATACGGCAAGAATGAGATCACCTTCCAGAAGGGCAGGAATACTGCCCCTGCCAAAAAGCAGGTGGTGGGCGTGATCCTGTCCGGCGGCCAGGCCCCCGGCGGTCACAATGTGATCTGCGGCCTGTACGACGCGCTGAAGGCCACCGATCAGGACAATGTCCTTTACGGCTTCAAGGGCGGCCCCAGCGGCCTGATTGAGGACGACTACATTATTTTTGACGACGAATATATTAACGCCTACCGTAACACCGGCGGTTTTGATATCATCGGCTCCGGCCGTACCAAGCTGGAGACCCGGGAGCAGTTTGCCATCGTGGCAGAAAACTGCAAAAAGCACGGCATCAACGCCCTGGTCATCATCGGCGGTGACGATTCCAATACCAATGCCGCCGTGCTGGCTGAGTACTTTGCCGCGGAGAATGCCGGCATTCAGGTCATCGGCTGCCCCAAGACCATTGACGGCGACCTGAAGAATGAGGACATTGAGTGCTCCTTTGGCTTCGATACCGCCACCAAGACCTATGCCGAGATCGTGGGCAATATTGAGCGGGATGCCAACTCCGCCAAGAAGTACTGGCACTTTGTAAAGGTTATGGGCCGTTCCGCTTCCCATGTGGCTCTGGAAACGGCTTTGCAGACCCAGCCCAACATCTGCCTCATTGGTGAGGAAGTGGCCGCTAAGAAGATGTCTCTGGCCGCCATCGCTGACTATATTGCCGATTCTGTGGCTGCCCGGGCTGCCAAGGGCTGGAACTTCGGCGTTGCCATTATCCCCGAGGGTATCGTGGAATTCGTTCCTGAGTTCTCCGTGCTGATCAGCCAGATCAATGAACTGCTGGCAGGCAGCAAGGCCGATGCCTTCAATGCCCTGCCCACCTGGGAAGAGAAGTACGCCTTCATTGAGGCGGGCCTGACCAAGGAATCCATGGCGGTGTTTGCCATTCTGCCCCAGTCCATTCAGCAGCAGCTGTTCTTGGAGCGTGATCCCCACGGCAATGTGCAGGTGTCCCTCATTGAGTCCGAGAAGCTCTTCTCTGAAATGGTCAAGGCAAATCTTGCTGCCCGGAAGGCCGAGGGTAAGTATGCCGGCAAGTTCTCTCCCATTCATCACTTCCTTGGCTACGAAGGCCGCTGCGCTTTCCCCTCCAACTTCGATGCCGACTACTGCTACAGCCTTGGCTACAACGCCTTTATGCTGATCCAGTATGGCTACACCGGCTATCTGTCCAAGGTGTCTAATCTGTCTGAGCCTGCTGAGGCGTGGGTGGCAGGCGGTATGCCCATCACCAAGATGATGAACATCGAGCGCCGTCACGGCGCTGACAAGCCTGTGATTCGCAAGGCCCTTGTGGAATTGGACGGCAAGCCCTTCAAGTTCTTTGAGGCCAACCGGGCTCAGTGGGCGGAGGAGACCTGCTATGTCTACCCCGGCGCCATTCAGTATTTCGGACCCTCCGAGGTCTGTGACACCACCACCGTCACTCTGGCTCTGGAACAGGGCAAATAAGGAAATAAAACGCCGCAGGCCGGTTGGCCTGCGGCGTTTTTTGCTTTTGATGCACCATTCAAAGGCTCCCTTGTGTAAAGGGAGCTGTCAGCGTAGCTGACTGAGGGATTGTTCGATAACTAAATCAATATATTCACAAACGCCACGGAAATTACTGTTCACCTCGTTGTTAGGTATGCGAATTACCCTAAGTCCATAATTTTCTAAGAATTTTGTGCGCTCTGTATCATGCTGCATTTTTTCATCCGTATAGTGTCCGCTGCCGTCCAGTTCAATAACCAAACAAGCTTCGGCAGAATAGAAATCAGCAATGTATTTTCCTAAGACTTTTTGTCGTAAGAACCGAACAGGATGTGATCGCAGGTAATCATACCATAGGTGCCGTTCTTCTTTGGTCATATTTTTTCTAAGGGTTTTCGCGGCAGAAACTAACTGGTGGTTATGTTTTCGCTGCATAACAATCCCTCTGTCAAAAATCAAAGATTTTTGCCACCTCCCTTTACACAAGGGAGGCTTTTAATTTTCTGCGCCCTGTATTTCCAACAGCTCCAGCACCTGCTGGCCGCGGCGGGTCAGGCCCATACTGCCATGGACGGGAAGATCTGCATACAGTCCCATTTTTGCCCCCGATAGGGGAGTATAATCCAAATAGATCAGCTGCTTTTTCTCCAAAAGCGCAATAAAGAGGCTGTACTGTTCCTCTGAATAATCGGTTTCCTCCCGGTACACGGGAGTCATATCGTCGGTTTTTCGGGCAACAGGCAGAAAGGAGTACTGTCCCAGGGCCTTCAGCAGCGCCACTTCGCCCTCGCTGAGCAAAATATCCCCCTTGCAGCCGCCGCAGCTTTCACAGCAGCCACCGGTACAGCTTTTACAATCGGCCATTTCATTTCCTCCGAAGCATCCGGTCATACCGGGATCAATTCGTATTCTCTTGAGCCAATGCCCAGTGCCTCTGCGGTTTCCAGCGTATGGATACCGTGGCGACTTACGATCCGCTCTATAAGGTCGGCCTTGCCCGGATCGTCAGAGGCATAGACCAAGTCCACACAGGCTTGATCGATCGCTACCGGGTCGAGGCTTATCAAAATGCCAATATCGTCCATACAGGGAAGATGGGCAGAGGCGTCGCAGCAGTCACAGTCAATGCTTAAGTTTTTCATCACATTGATATAGACGGCATTGCCGCCGAAATAATCCACAACGGATGCGGCTGCGTCTGCCATAGCTTCCAAAAACTGATCCTGATCCCGATCCCAGAAATGCTTCGGGTCGCCTACGCCGTGGATATACCCCTTGCCGTAGGAAGAGGCGAAGCCGATAGCCAGCTGCTTCAGCGCGCCGCCAAAGCCACCCATAGGATGACCCTTGAAATGAGATAGCACCAATGCTCCGTCGTAATTTGCCAGATTTTTACCCACGAAGTTTTTCTTGATCCGTGTGCCGCCCGGAATATCCAGCACCATATCGGGCCCCTCTGCGTCCAGCAGATCTACCGGATACATATCGCTCCAGCCGTGCTTTTTCAGCAAGGCAAGATGCCGCTCGGTGGTGTTGCGGGCGCCTTCGTAGGCGGTGTTGCACTCTACAATAGTGCCGCCAATATGGTCTACTGTAGGTTTCCAAAAGGCGGGCCGCAGGAAATTGGGATTTCCTTCCTCGCCGGAGTGGACCTTGATGGCGATCCGGCCTGTGAGGGTTTTGCCCAAAAGTCGGTACATATTCAAAACAGTCTCCGGGCGCAGATCTTTGCAAAAATACACTTTGGATTTCATAGGCAGACATCTCCTTGCGTTTTTCCTTATTGTACCCTAATTTTTATTGGTTGACAACTGAAATTTCGATGGAGAATTTCCGCGGGCTTGTCATACAGTATGTCCAAGGAGGGATCGTATGGATAACAAAATATTTTTCAAACGCTACTTCAGCTGGATTATTCCCTTGGTTATTGGTGGCTTAGGGGTGCTGCTTTCCGGGGGGATCGGCAATTACGAGATCATCAATCAGCCGCCTCTGTCCCCGCCGGGCTGGGTGTTTCCCGTTGTGTGGACGGTGTTGTATGTTTTGATGGGGGAAGCGGCATACCGGGTGATGACCTCCGGCAAGGACCCGGCCCAGATCAAAAGGGCGCTCACTGCCTACGGCATCCAGCTGGCGCTGAATCTTCTGTGGCCCATCGTGTTTTTTGGCGGGCAGAAGTATCTGGCGGGATTTTTTGTCATTATCGCTCTGTGGGTGGCGATCTTTATCACCCTGCGGCGGTTTGCGCAGATCGATGAAACCGCAGGTGATTTTCTGATTCCGTACTTACTGTGGGTGACCTTTGCGGCCTATTTAAATCTTGGTGTGTTTCTGTTGAATTAAAATGCAACTATCACAAAGGTAAGAGTGACCCGTAGGGAATCGTTGCATTTTCGCCATTGGCTACAATATGCCACCGACATATTGCATTAGGACGATTCGATTCACTCCGGGCAAAAATAAAAACCACTCCGAATGGAGTGGTTTTTATTTTGGTGACCCGTACGGGAATCGAACCCATGTTACCGCCGTGAAAGGGCGGTGTCTTAACCGCTTGACCAACGGGCCTGGTAGCGGCGACCTGATTCGAACAGGTGACATACCGGGTATGAACCGGCTACTCTACCAACTGAG
>JAFVVI010000003.1 GCA_017502265.1 Oscillospiraceae bacterium | reverse complement strand
TCCCGTGTCCATCCTGACTCCCGAGCAGACCCAGTACTACTTCCTGTCCGGCTTCACCTCCAAGCTGGCCGGCACCGAACGGGGCATCACTGAGCCCACGCCCACCTTCTCCGCCTGCTTCGGCGAGGCTTTCCTGGAGCTGCACCCCACCAAGTACGGTGAGGAGCTGGTGAAGAAGATGATCAAGTCCGGCGCCAAGGCTTACATGGTCAACACCGGTTGGAACGGCACCGGCAAGCGGATCTCCATCAAGGACACCCGCGGCATCATCGACGCCATTCTGGACGGCTCTATCCTGAAGGCCGACACCAAGAAGATCCCCTACTTCAACCTGGAAGTGCCCACCGCCCTGCCCGGCGTGGACAGCGGCATTCTGGATCCCCGGGACACCTACGCAGATGTTGCCGAATGGGAGAAGAAGGCCCAGGATCTGGCCGGTCGGTTCGTAAAGAACTTTGTTAAGTACACCGGCAACGATGCCGGCAAGGCACTGGTCGCCGCTGGCCCCAAGGCTGAGTAAGTAACCTTTGACAGCCGGGGGAAATCCCCCGGCTGTTTCCCACGGGGGCAGGGCAGTGCGCTGTAACAGGCGCCTGCCGCAGCGTAGTGCTCTGTCCCTGTATATCCCATACATAATTATAATAATGGAGGAATCCTCAACTATGGCAAGAAAAGTTCAGTTTGTGGAAACTGTTTTGCGGGACGCAAACCAGTCTCTTATCGCCACCCGTCTGCCCTTTGAAAAATTCGAGCCTATGCTCTCCACCATCGACAAGGCCGGCTTCTACGCCGCTGAATGCTGGGGCGGCGCCACCTTCGATGTGTGCCTGCGCTACCTGAACGAAGATCCCTGGGAGCGTCTGCGGAAGATCCGCGCCGCTATGCCCAACACCAAGCTGCAGATGCTGCTGCGGGGTCAGAATGTTCTGGGCTACTCCCACTACCCCGACGATTTCGTAAAGCTCTTCGTGAAGAAGGCCGTTGAGAACGGTATGGATGTGATCCGTATCTTCGACGCGCTGAACGATGTGAAGAATATGAAGGTGGCTATGGAAGCTACTGTCAACGCCGGCGCTATCGCCTCCGGCACCATCTCCTACACCACCTCCCCCGTACATACCCACGCCAAGTTCGTGGAGATGGTCAAGGAGCTGAAGGAAATGGGCGCCTCTACCATCTGCATTAAGGATATGGCCGGCATCATGGGTCCCCAGGAAGCTTACGATATGGTTTCCGCTATTAAGGACGCCGTGGATATGCCCATCGACCTGCACACCCACTCCACCACCGGTCTTGCCTTCATGACCTATCTGAAGGCCGTGGAAGCCGGCGTGGATATCATCGACACCGCAATTTCTCCCTTCTCCGGCGGCACCAGCCAGCCTGCTACCGAGACCATGGCTTACGCTCTGCGTCAGCTGGGTTACCAGGTGGATCTGGACGATGCCTGCACCAAGGAGATGTCCGACTACTTCAAGGGTGTTCGCGACGAGTTCATCGCCGACGGCACACTGATCCCCAAGGCTCTGGCCACCGATACCCAGTGCCTGACCTACCAGATCCCCGGCGGTATGCTTAGTAACCTCATGAGCCAGCTGAAGCAGATGAACGCGCTGGACCGTCTGGAAGAGGTTATGGTGGAGACGCCCAAGGTCCGCGCTGATATGGGTTATCCTCCTCTGGTCACCCCCACCTCTCAGATGGTTGGCGTACAGGCTGTGACCAATGTGCTGCAGGGCGAGCGCTACAAGAAGGTTTCCAAGGAAATCACCGCTTACTGCCGCGGTGAGTACGGCACCACCCCCGCTCCCATTGACGAGGCCGTTAAGGCCAAGATCCTGGGTGACGAGAAGCCCATCGAGGGCCGTTATGCCGACTCTCTTGCCCCCGTTGTGGAAAAAACCCGTGCCGAGCTGGGCGATCTGGCCAAGTCCGATGAGGATGTGCTCAGCTACATCGCATTCCCCAACCTGGCCGAGAAGTTCTTCGCCGACCGTAAGGCTAAGGAAGAAAACGAGGTCACCTACACCATCGTGGAAGCTTAAGGAGGATAGGGCATGCCGATTCTCACATCTTTAACCGCCGAAGGCCCGACGCAGCTGGATAATATCCTGACCCTGTCTCTGGTGGGCCTGCTGGCGCTGGTGGTTATGATTGCCATCATCCGCAAGGCTGTTGCCAACAAGAAGGCAGCCAATATTGCTGTGGAGGAAGTCCCTGCCCCTGTGGTAGAAGCCCCCACCGCTCCCGGCTCCGCAGGCCGCCTGAAGCTGCACAATGTAGAGCCCAAGACCGCCGCTATGCTTATGGCCATTGTGGCCGACAAGCTGGGCAAGCCGATCAATGAACTTCGCTTTATTTCCATCAAGGAGGTAGAATAATGAAATATAAAGTAACCCTTAACGGCCGCACCTACGAGGTGGAGGTCGAGGCCGGCAAGGCAATGCTGCTGGACGAATATGAAGCCATCGCCCCCGCGCCTGTGGCCGCTGCTCCCGTGGCTCCCGTGGCAGCACCTGCTGCTGAGGCTGCTCCCGCTGCACCCGCTGCTGCCGTTACCGGCGCCGGCGAAGTGGTCGCCGCTCCCATGCCCGGTACCATTCTGAAGGTCAATGTCACCGCCGGTCAGGCTGTGAAGGCCGGCGATGTGCTGTGCGTACTGGAAGCTATGAAGATGGAAAACGACATCACCGCCCCCAAGGCCGGTACCATTACCCAGGTCGTTACCGCCAAGGGCGCTTCCGTGTCCACCGGTGATGCGCTGGTGGTCATCGGTTAATAGGAGGGCAAAATGGATAATTTTGCAATTCTGTATGAAAATCTGCTGAAATTCAGCTGGCAGGATATCGTCATGATCCTGCTGGGCTGCCTGCTGATTTTCCTGGCCATCAAGAAGGAAATGGAGCCTTCGCTGCTGCTGCCCATGGGTCTGGGTACCATTTTGGTAAACATTCCCGGCTCTACCGCGCTGATCGGCCCCATCGCTGAGCTGTATGAAGCCGGTATTGCCAACGAGCTGTTCCCATTGCTCCTGTTCATCGGCATCGGCGCAATGATCGACTTTGGCCCGCTGCTTTCTAACCCCAAGCTGATGTTATTTGGCGCAGCTGCTCAGTTCGGCATCTTCTTCACCCTGTCTATGGCCAGCATCTTCTTCCCCGAGGCCAAGGACGCCGCCTCCATCGCCATCATCGGCGCTGCTGACGGCCCTACCTCCATTGCCGTTGCCAACACCCTGGGTTCCAACTATGTAGGCGCAATTACCGTTGCCGCTTACTCCTATATGGCTCTGGTGCCTGTGATCCAGCCCCCTGTTATCAAGGCGCTGACCACCAAGAAAGAGCGTATGATCCGGATGCCCTACGAGCAGAAGTCTGTTTCCAAGACCACCCGTATCATGTTCCCCATCATCATCACTGTTGTGGCTTCTGCCATCGTGCCCGATGCTACCGCTCTGATTGGTTTCCTGATGTTCGGTAACCTGATCCGGGAGTGCGGCGTGCTGGACAGCCTGTCCGATACCGCCCAGAATGTGCTGGCAAACCTCATTACCATCTTCCTGGGCATCTCCGTTGCCTTCAATATGGTGGCAGACAAGTTCCTGCGGGTAGACACCCTGCTGATCATGGGTCTGGGTCTCATCGCATTCATCGTGGACACCGCCGGCGGCGTTCTGTTCGCCAAGCTGATCAATGTCTTCTCCAAGAAGAAGATCAATCCTATGATCGGCGCGGCCGGTATCTCCGCATTCCCCATGTCCGGCCGTATCGTCCATAAGATGGGCCTGGCAGAAGATCCCCAGAACCACCTGCTGATGCACTCCATCGGTGTCAATGTTTCCGGCCAGATCGCATCCGTTATCGCCGGCGGCATCATTCTGAGCATGTTCGGCGGCTAAGGAGGTACAATTATGGACTTTTACTTTAATCCTGCGGGCTTTTTAGGCCGTCTTCCCAACATGGGTGTGGGTATGCTGGTGATCTTCGTGGTCATCGGACTGATCATCCTCACCACCCTGCTGATCAACTGGTTGTTCTCTGATAAGTAATACCTACGGGGTTGGCTCACTAAGAGCCAACCCTTTTTATATCCCCTTGACAAATATAGCCAATTCGGGGTATAATACCAAAGATATGTAAAGACAACGAACAGAAGAGTAAGCAGTGGGTGCTGTTCAGAGAGCCTCGGTTGGTGGAATGGGGCACAGAGGAAGCTGCCGAACATGGTCTGGGAGTCGGTGGGTCGATAGGTAGGCTCGCCCGGGTGCGCCCGTTATTGCGTTTTGAGGCAGGTGTATTCTGTCATTCCGAGGAGCCCCTTGGGGCGACGCGGGAATCCCCCTTGAGATGGGGATTGCCACACCAGTGCGCGCACTGGCTCGCAATGACCGTGGAATCTGCGAATCAAGGTGGTACCGCGGCTTTATGCTCGCCCTTGCGCTGCAAGGGCGATTTTTTGTTTTAGAAAACCCTACAATATATAACCATCAATTCTTTTAGGAGGATTTTTTATGAGCAAAGGTAATTTTTATATCACTACCCCCATTTACTACCCCTCTGCCAAGCTCCACATCGGCCACACCTACTGCACCGTGGCTACCGATGCCATGGCTCGCTTTAAGCGCCTGCAGGGCTACGATGTGATGTTCCTCACCGGCACCGACGAGCACGGTCAGAAGATCGAGGACAAGGCAAAAGAGGCCGGTTGCACCCCCCAGGAATATGTGGACAACATCGTTCTGGGCGAGGGCGGCGTATTGGATCTGTGGAAGCTGATGAATATCTCCAACGACCGTTTCATCCGCACCACCGACGATTACCATGTGGCCGCCATTCAGAAGATTTTCAAGAAAATGTACGAAAACGGCGACATTTACAAGGGTAAATACACCGGTAAGTACTGCAAACCCTGCGAATCCTTCTGGACCGAGAGCCAGCTGGTGGACGGCAAGTGCCCCGACTGCGGCCGTGAGGTGCAGGATGCGGAGGAAGAGGCCTACTTCTTCCGTCTGAGCAAGTACGCCGACCGGGTGCAGGATCTGCTGGAAAATACCGATTTCTTAGAGCCCAGATCCCGTGTTCACGAGATGGTCAACAACTTCATTAAGCCCGGCCTGGAGGATCTGTGCGTATCCCGCACCAGCTTTAGCTGGGGTGTGCCCGTGGATTTCGACGAGGGCCATGTGGTCTATGTTTGGATCGACGCGCTGTTTAACTATATGACCGCCCTGGGCTTCTGCAACGATGCCAAAGACGGCTTAGACAAGTTCTGGCCTGCCGATGTGCACTTTGTGGGCAAGGAGATCGTCCGTTTCCACGCCATTATCTGGCCGGCAATGCTGATGAGTTTGAATCTGCCCCTGCCCAAGAAGGTCTACGGCCACGGCTGGTTGCTGCTGGACGGCGGCAAGATGAGTAAGAGTAAGGGCAATGTGGTAGATCCCTATATTCTGGCCCAGCGGTTTGGCGTGGATGCCCTGCGGTTCTTCCTGCTGCGGTCCTTCCCCTTCGGCGCTGACGGCAATTTCTCCAACGAGCTGCTGATCTCCACCATCAACACGGACCTGGCAAACGATCTGGGCAACCTGGTGTCCCGGACCGTGGCGATGGCCCAGAAGTATTTTGGCGCGCATCTGCCCGAACAGCAGCAGGTCAACATCGATATGGACCGGGAGCTGGTGGAAATGGTATGCGGCCTGCGGGATATATACGAGGCGCAGATGGAAAAGTACGCTTTCCAGAACGCTTTGGCCGAGGTTTTCAAGGTCATTTCCCGGGCCAATAAGTATATCGACGAGAATGCGCCTTGGGTACTGGCCAAGAACGAAAGTAATCACCCCCGTCTGGCCAAGGTTCTGTATAACCTTTTGGAGACCGTGCGTATTTGCGCCGGCTTGCTGGCGCCCTTTATGCCCGACACTTCCGCTGAGATCGCCAACCGTCTGGGCGGCGTGACCATGGATTGGGATTCCCTGGAGGACTTCGGCGTGCTGCCTGTGCAGGTGGCCACTGTGAACGGTCCTGCCCTGTTCCCCCGGATCGATATGGAGAAGGAGCTGGCCGCTTTGGAAGAGCTGTCCAAGCCCAAGAGCGATATTGAAATCGAGCCTTACGCCACGGAAAATGTGGATTTCGACACCTTCTGCAAGTCCGATTTCCGGGCTGTGAAGGTCAAGGACTGTCAGCCGGTAAAGAAGAGCGATAAGCTGCTGCAGTTTACCTTGGACGACGGCACCGGTACCGACCGGCAGATCCTCTCCGGCATCGCCAAGTACTACAAGCCCGAGGAGCTCATTGGCAAGACCCTGGTGGCCATCACCAACCTGCCTCCCCGGAAGATGATGGGCAAGGAGTCCTGCGGTATGCTGATCTCCGCCGTCCACACCGAGAAGGGCGAAGAAAAGCTGCACCTGCTGATGGTAGACGATGCCATCCCCGCCGGCGCAAAACTCTGCTAAAACTAAGAAAGAGCCAGCCAAACGGCTGGCTCTTTTACATGTAAAATCCAAAGAAATAACCCCTGACTTTCACCTTTCGGTTTCTGTCAGGGGTTATTTCGCTGAATTCTTGGGTTCTATCATTGGTTAACCTCGCTTTCTACAGATTCATATCCCTTTCCTTAATGTCAGAGTTGCTTCCGTGAACAATGTTTTCAATTTTCCTCGTTATCTTTTTTCTTCTTACTTTTATGTGATCGGAATTTTTAGGAAAGCGGATATGGCTTGGGGTTTTTTACCTGTACATTGGTATCACCTCTTTGTGTCTATATAATAGCACAGGTTTTTGCCCTGCGCAAGATGGCGTGTTTCATAAAGATATGGCCTTGTTTTTGTGAAATATGCAGAAATAAATGTTAAATATAACATTCTATTGACAATTATAACTGCATTTGCTATGATAAATATGTTGGGCGTCACCATACGGTGACGCCCATTTTGTTATCTCAGTCGTTTTTCCAAGGTTGCGGTGTTTAAGGAAGACAAATGCACCCGCTGAAAACCGTATTCCATGGTCAGCACATAGGCCTTGGGCAGATCGTCACAGGGTACTACATTACCCTCCCGCTCGGCCCGCTCCAGAAATTCCCGGGTGCGCTTGGAGGTTGATGTGTTGTCCATATCAAATATGCCGATAATGGAAGTGTCCCGCACCGCCATATCGTTGCCAATGGAAAGATACATAAAAAACCTCTTTCATTACAGGTCATTGCGAAGGTGCGTTAGCACCTGTGGCAATCCCCTCCTTAAGATGGGGATTCTCACGGCTTGCTTTGCAAGCCTCAGAATGACCGCTTATTTCAGCTTTTGCCACTCAGAAACCGCCATTTCATCACAGCGGTTATTCTTGGGGTTGTCCGCGTGGCCCTTGACCCAATGGTAGCGCATTTGGTGGATAGCAGTCAATTCCAACAGCTTTTCCCACAGGTCGGGATTCAAGGCAGGCTTTTTATCCGCCTTGCGCCAGCCGTTTTTCTGCCAGCCGGCGGCCCAGCCTTTGGATAGGCCGTCGATAACATACTTAGAGTCGGAATACAATTCTACGACACAAGGCTCTTTCAGCGCAGACAGGCCTTCGATCACCGCCGTCAGTTCCATACGGTTATTGGTAGTAGAGCTCTCCCCGCCGGAGAGCTCCTTTTCTATTCCTTGAAACGCCAGGATCGCACCCCAGCCGCCGGGGCCGGGGTTGCCGGAACAAGCGCCGTCTGTATACAGCGTCACGGTTTTCATTCTTCCGTTTCCTCAGCTTCCACCCGCTGGATGGCCACCAGCTGGTTGCCCTCTTCAATACGCATCACAATAACGCCCTGGACATCCCGCTTATACACATTGATGCCGGAAGCCTTGACACGGATAATGACACCGCCGTTTTCGATCAGCATCACATCGTCGGTCTCCGCCACGGTGCAGCAGCCTGCCACGCAGCCGGTCTTGGGGGTGATGTTATAGTTCTTCAGACCCTTACCGCCGCGGCTCTGGGGGATCTTCTCCCCGTCGGGGCCGGTACGCAGGTATTCTGCAAGCTCTGTGCGCTTGCCGAAGCCGTTCTCGGTAACGGTGAGCAGGGTCTTTCCATCCTCCCACTTCTCTGCGCCGATGACATAGTCCTCACCGGTGAGCAAAATGCCACGGACACCGGCGGCATCACGGCCCATAGGCCGGACATCGTTCTCATTGAAGCAGATGGCCATACCCTCCCGGGTGGCAAGAATAATATTGTCATCACCGGTGGTGCGGATCACATTGATCAGCTGGTCGCCCTCTTCCAGGGTAATGGCCCGGATACCGGTCTTGCGGCGGGTATTCAGCGCGATAAAGGGAATGCGCTTTACAGTACCCCGCTGGGTGACCATCATCAGATACTCATTTTCGTGGAATTCCCGGGTGATGACCGTTGCGGTAACGCTTTCGCCGGGCTCCAGGGGCAGAATGTTGACCATCGCAGTGCCCCGGGCGGTACGGCCGGCCTCGGGAATCTGATAACCCTTACGGTGGTGGACACGGCCCTTATCGGTGAAGAACAGCAGGTGATCGTGGGTAGATGCCACATACAGGCTCTTCACATAGTCCTCGTCCTTCAGATTCTGGGCGTTGACACCACGGCCGCCCCGGCTCTGGGTGCGGTACATATCCACAGGCATACGCTTCACATAGCCCACATTGGAGATGGTAAAGGCGCAGGTCTCCTCTTCGATCAGGTCCTCGATGTCGATTTCGTCCTCGATGTCCTGAATTTCAGTCTTACGCTCGTCGCCAAACTTGTCCCGGATGGCGATCAGCTCCTGACGGAGCACCGCCTGCAGCTTCTCGCGATTTGCCAGCAGATCCAGGTAGTAGGCGATTTTCTCCTGCAGTTCATCGAACTCAGCCTGGAGTTTTTCTCTGTCAAGGCCCTGCAGTGCCTTCAGCCGCATATCCAAGATCGCCTGCGCCTGGACATCGTCCAAACCAAAACGCGCACACAGACGCTCCTTGGCGTCGTCATATGCAGAGCGGATAATGCGGATAACCTCGTCGATATTGTCCTGGGCGATCAGCAGACCTTCCAACAGGTGGGCCCGCTCTCTTGCCTTCCGCAGGTCAAACTCGGTCCGACGGGTCAGAACTTCCATCTGGAAGGCGAGATATTCGTCAATGATCTGCCGCAAAGACAGGATCTTGGGCTGCTTCTGATCGTCCACCAGCGCCAGCATAATGATACCAAAGCTGGACTGGAGCGCGGTCTGCTTAAACAGGGTGTTCAGAACCACCTGAGGATTGGCATCCTTTTTCAGCTCAATGACGATGCGCATACCGTTGCGGTCGGTCTCGTCCCGCAGGTCGGACACGCCCTCTAAGCGCTTGTCCTTGACCTGGTCGGCGATATTTTTAATCAGCTGGCGCTTATTGACCTGATAGGGCAGCTCCGTGACGATGATCCGGGTGCGGTCGGCGCCGAAGGTCTCAAATTCCGCCCGGGCGCGGACCACTACCTTGCCACGGCCGGTGGCGTAGGCGGCGCGGATACCGCTGCGGCCCATAATGATACCGCCGGTGGGGAAGTCCGGGCCGGTGATATGCTCCATCAGATCGATGGCGGTGATCTCCGGATCATCCAGCACAGCCACGCAGGCATTGATGACCTCCGTGAGGTTATGGGGCGGGATGTTGGTAGCCATACCCACGGCGATACCGGAAGAGCCGTTGACCAGCAGGTTGGGGAAGCGGCTGGGCAGGACCCGGGGTTCTTTCCGGGATTCGTCGAAGTTGGGGTCCCAGTTGACGGTGTCCTTTTCGATGTCCCGGAGCATCTCATTGGAGAGCTTGGACATACGGGCCTCGGTGTAACGGTAGGCGGCAGGGGGGTCGCCGTCCACGCTGCCGAAGTTACCGTGGCCGTCCACCAGCATATAGCGCATAGAGAAATTCTGGGCCAGACGGACCATGGCATCATACACAGATGCGTCGCCGTGGGGGTGGTACTTACCCAGCACATCACCGACGCAGGTGGCAGATTTCTTGAAGGGCTTGTCCGAGGTCAGGCCGGATTCGTACATGGTGTACAGAATGCGGCGGTGGACAGGTTTCAGACCGTCACGGACATCGGGCAGGGCCCGGCCCACGATGACGGACATGGCGTATTCAATGTAGGATTTTTCCATCTCCTCCACCAGATTGGATTGGGTGATGGCCTGTTCCGGAAAGAGAATATCCTCCGGCTTATAATCACGGTTATGCTTTGCCAAAATGCGTCACCTCCTCAGATATCGATGTTGATCGCATATTTTGCGTTGCGTTCGATCCATTCCTTACGGGGCTCTACCTGCTCGCCCATAAGCACGGTGAAGATCTCGTCGGCTTTACGGGCATCTTCCAGGGTGATCCGACGCAGGGTACGGGTGGTGGGGTCCATGGTGGTCTCCCACAGCTCGTGGGGGTCCATTTCACC
>JAFVVI010000055.1 GCA_017502265.1 Oscillospiraceae bacterium | reverse complement strand
TTGCTTTATTGATGCTGTTTGGGAATCCGGTGGGAATCCGGAACAACCGTCCATTGCTGTGTCTTAGTCAGCGAGCCTACGGCATCAATTGGGTTTATCACGCTTTGACAGGAGAGTGCAGCCTAATTTATCCGTACTTGAGGATAAATGGGTTGCACTTTTTTTGTTAAGCATAAACCACATGAGAAAAGAAGGAGGGATGCAAGTGACACCCGAAGAGAAGAAGGCCTGGGCGGAGGACCTTCTGCGTCAGAAATATGCTGAGCTTGGGCGTATGCCTACGAAAAAAGACTTCGACAATGCTGCTTGCGCCCAGATCAAGGCATATCTTGGACCCTGGCCCCGGGCATTGGAGTCTGCGGGACTCAAGCAACCCAAGGAAAACAAGTAATTCAGAAAGGACGAATCTTGAATGAAAACCACGAAGAAAATTTTGAATATGATCCTCACCGTTGTGATGGTGCTAGGTCTGCTGCCCGCAACAGTTTTTGCTACAGACAGCACCAATCTTATGACGCTGGAAGATCTGAGAGCAGTCAAAGGCGCATTTACGTTGGAAGCGTATAATCTTGGTCAGGGATTTCTGGTTGAGCCTTCTCTTTATGACAAGGCAAGCGGAAAATCTGTATCTGAAATCACTGGAAATATTCTAATTAGCAAGAACATTGAGTTTAGAGGTGACGTTTCCAACGAGGGCATTGTTACTTATTTCAGCGGCTTAGCCTTTGACGATTCCCTCGAGGCTCAGTATCCCGAATATCTTCAGTCGCTGGTGGATAGTGGCGAAATCTCTGAAACAAACGAAGATCCTGATGGTATTCTGTCTGAGTTTGATTACAGCATGTATTCCGGCTGGGTCTATACCATCAACAGCTGGTTTGCTTCCTGGGGTGCAGATCAGTCTTTCCCCGGTCAGGAAATTACAGACTTCAACACAGGCGAATTGGTTACTCTGGGTGATATCATCCGTTGGCATTTTACCGTTTACGGCTACGGCGCTGACTGTGGTATCGTTGGCAATATGATGGCAGAAATGATGGGTGGCAACCTGTTCGAACAGGCAGAAAAGTCTGAACTGATTTTTATCCTTGCGGCCATTAACGACTATTACGGCGATCTGGATACGGATGAAGTTTATGAAACCGCTCTTGCTGTAGCAGCAGATCCCCTGGCAACTGCAGCTGCGGTTGCGGCACAGGAAGCGGTACTGACTGCCTATATCGCGGATACTTTCTTTGCTGAACCTGAGCCTGAACCTGTTGATCGGGTTGCTCAGAGTGTTACCGCCCAGGTGAATGCAGTTATGGCACAGCTTGCTGCGGATGTTTCCACTCCCGCTTTTGGTACCAATGCCGGCGAATGGACTGTGCTGACTCTGGCCCGTGGCGGTTACTACGCCAAGGATAATTCTTACTTTACTGACTACTATGACCGCATTGTAGCCACTGTCAATGAGAAAGCTGCATCTATTAACTTGAACGGTGCACTGGATAAGACGAAGTCTACTGAGAACTCTCGTTTGATCCTTGCGCTGTCTGCAATCGGTAAGGATGCCACCTCTGTTGGTGACTGGGATCTGATCAAGCCTTTTGAAGACTTTAACTGGATTAAGAAACAGGGCTTGAATGGTCCTGTATATGCGCTGCTCGCATTGGATTCCCACAATTATCAAATGGAGGATACTACCATCCGCCAGCAGTGCATTGACTACATCCTTGACAAAACACTTACTGCTACTGGTGGTGGTTGGGCGTTGAGCGGCAAAAACGCTGACCCCGACATGACAGCAATGACCCTGCAAGCACTGGCTCCCTACCGGGATCAGCCTGCTGTTGCAGAAGTAGCAGAAGCTGCATTTGCGAAGTTGTCTGAGATTCAGGGCGATAATGGTGGATACACTTCCTGGGGTTCTGTGAACTCCGAGAGTTGCGCCCAAGTGGTGGTGGCATGCGCTTCCTGGGGCATCAACCCTGATACAGACGCTCGTTTTGTGAAGAATGGCAAATCCGTGGTGGATGCACTGCTGGCTCACTACCTGGAGGATGAGGCAAGATTTCAGCATATCATAGGCGATGGTGCCAACGGTATGGCAACTGACCAGGCTGCCTATGCTTTGGTTGCTTACGATCGTCTAATTAATGGCAAGAAAGCTCTGTACGATTATTCCGATGTTACCTTTGAAGAAGATACCGTTGTTGCTGGCAAACCCACCGCAACCCTGGGTCTGCCTGCACAGATTACTGACGACATTGGCAAGACCTTCAATGCCGTAATCACTCTGGATCAGTGGGACAACGAAGCCGGCTATAAGCTAATTGACCTGATTGTGAATGTTCCTGAAGGCTTGCGTGTTACCGGTGTGACCGCCAGCAGCCGTTTGAGCGGTGGCGCGGTCAGCTACCATATGGATGAAGAAGGTAAGCTGCGTGTAGTTTATTTCGATGCCAACGAACACAGCGACATTACCGTTGTGGGCAGTGCGGAAGGTAATGCATTCCCCGCACAGTTCTTCACAATTACCTTCCAGGTGGATGCTGCTACAGCAGGTGAGCAGAAGGCAATCAGCATTGGTGGTATGTCTGTAAAGCTCACCTCCGATTCCAGTGATGAAAATGCGATGATAAAGGTGGATAGCACAACTGCTGCAGGCAATATCGCGGTTGTAAAAGGCATTTCCTACAGTGCAATCTGTCTGTACACCGGTGATGATGTTGACCTGATTCCCACTACCAAGAAGGCAGTTGCAGTGTCTGTAGTAGGCATCGAAAACGCTACCAAGCTGACATACAACGACGGTACCAATCAGTATGTCTTTAAGTACAGCGCCGAAATCTCTGCAAAGACCGGTATTGCTACTTACGTGGCGTTGGTGGACGCTTCCGTCGCTATGGAGAAGTTCATCAATAAGCTGAATTTCACCTTTACTGAGGATGCTGCAACCAATATTATGTTCGGCGATACCAACGGTGACGGTGTTGTGAATGCACAGGATGCTCTGAATGCAGTGGATGCATGGCTGCGTAAGGGTGATGCGCCTACCGATGATCAGATCCTTGTTATGAACGTCAACAGTGACAGCCGCATCAACACCTTCGATGCTTTGGGCATCGTAGAAAAGTTTGTAGATGGCAGCGACTTCGGTGTTGTTACCAAGGCCGCAACCATTACCACCAATCAATAATTATTCTTTGGGTGGGAGATACACTCTCCCACCCAACCTTTGCGAGGGAGTGTTTCTATGAAGCAGTTTATTAAAAAAAGATGGCCCTGGATTATAGGAATCTGTGTCGTGATAGTGGCAGTTGTGTTACTTCTAGTGCGCTGCGACGGTGATTCTATTTCGGGCGTACCCACTTTGATTGTGGAAACACCCCAAAAGCTTTCTGCATCCCAAATGGGCGAGTTCACTTTGGATGTAACGATATCGGATTTGGGAGATGCCCGTTATCCTGCGATGAGTATGAGCATCGCCTTCGATCCTTCCAGACTGGAATTCTTAGGCGTTGAAGAAGGCAATATTTTTATTCTGAGCGATGAAAACAGCACAGGTCAAAAGCTCCCAGACTGGAGCTGCAATGTGCAAAACAGTAACGATACTGGCCGGATCAACATTATGTATTTGGATATGACCGGTGGTAAAAACGCATTTAGTAAGGAATTACTGGCAGACGACTACAATGTGGTGCTTCGCCTGAAATTCCGTCTGCGGGGCAGTGTACGTCCCGGTGATGTTCTTGATTTGATTGTGGAAGATGCGGTGTTTGCTGCATCCGACGAAGCCCAAAGTCTTGCCATGACCACGGATACCCTAAAAGTTAAGAACGGCAGACTTGTGATTGGAGAATAATGATGAAGAAAATACTGAGCCTACTATTGGCTTTTACCATAATGCTTTCTCTTTGTGCCTGTCAGGGAAATTTTGGTAGTGTAAACCTGAACGAATCCGTTGAAATCCCCGAAAATGGCATTATCAAAGAAAGCCTTATCCAGCAAATTCGAAGCGAAAATGCCATCGGTGTCTTTACGGGAAAATCCGGCGATTACAAATATGAATGGACTATCTTTGGCAGTGATATTAAGGATGCTGCAGAAATCAATCTCGGTGTACAGATTCGTAAGACTACTGAAGGGAATATCCAAGTTCTTCTGCAGCAAGTGAAGGCTTTTGGCTTTTCCGCTTTACTTTCTATTTACCTGAATGAGCAATGGACTGCCCAAAGCGCAACTGCATATGTTGGTGATAAGGCATTTGCATCGGTGTCCATTACCGGCAGTAAGACCACCATATTAAATTTTACCTTGGATGGCTCTGTAGAAAGTTTTGAGATTCGTCCGGATGCCCTCCCTGAGGACGAAAAGGAAACGCAGGCAACGGAAACGACAACTCCCAACCAGACTCCCTCTACACCAGTAGGTGGACAGGATGACTATCTTTCCACACCAGGACAAAGCGACAACAAGGTCCAAAACGGCGGCAAAGATAAGTACAACACCGATCCCGTTCCGGAAGGCAAACCCAAGCCGGTAGAGCCGGAAGATCAGGAAGTGGACAAAGGAAAAACCTTCACCTGTACCTTCTCCATCGAGTGCTCCACCATTCTGAACAACTTGGATCAGCTTGATCCCGATAAGTTGGAAATGGTTCCCTCCGGCGGTGTGATTCTGGGTAGGACCACCGTGACTTTCTATGAGGGCGAGTCCGTATTCGATGTGTTGCAGCGTGTTTGCAAGGAAAAGGGCATCCATACGGAAGCTTCCTGGACGCCCATTTATAACAGCGCTTATGTGGAAGGCATCCACAATCTGTATGAATTTGATTGTGGCGCCTTGTCCGGCTGGATGTACAAGGTCAATGGTTGGTATCCCAACTACGGCAGTTCCCGTTATCAGCTGAAAGATGGCGATGCGGTCGAGTGGCGCTTCACCTGCGACTTGGGCAACGATATTGGCGGCGGTTATGCCGTTGGTGGTTAAGATGCAAGATAGGTTTTCAAAGTACCATCCTTTGGTGAACTTTCTGTATTTCACCTTGGTGATTGGCTTTTCCATGACCCTGAATCACCCTTTGGCACAAGGGATATCTCTTATCTGCGCTTGTCTTTATGCTGTGCAGGCGGAAGGGAAAAAGGCGGTGCTGTTCACCCTCAAATGGTGTCTGCCCATTATGCTGCTGACGGCATTTATGAATCCTGCCTTCAGCCATGAGGGCATCACCATTTTGCTGTATTTCCCCACGGGAAATCCATTGACCTTGGAGAGTATTCTCTACGGTCTGTCTGCTGGTGTAATGATTGCCACGGTGATGCTTTGGTTTGTGAATTTTAATCGGGTGATTACCTCCGATAAATTCATCTACCTCTTTGGTCGCATCATCCCGGCGATGTCCCTGGTGCTGAGTATGACTCTGCGGTTTATCCCCAAGTTCAAAGCGCAGCTGAATAGTGTAGTGGATGCCCAGCGGAGCATCGGCAGAGATATTTCAGAGGGTTCTCTGTGGCACCGTACAAAAATCGCCATTACGGTGCTATCCATTATGGTCACCTGGTCGCTGGAAAATGCCATTGAGACCGCCGACAGTATGAAAAGCCGGGGTTATGGATTGAAAGGCCGCACCGCTTTTTCCATCTACCGATTCGATGACCGGGATAAGCTGGCGCTGCTCTATTTGGGTTTCTGCGGATTCTATCTGTTATCTGGCATGATTGTATCTGCCTTCGGCTTCCGGTACTTCCCCAGCATCCGCTATATCGGTCTAAATGCCATGACCCTTTCTTTTCAGTTTGTGTATTTGATTCTGTGTTTGATGCCCGTGGTGCTGAACTGGGCAGAGGAGAGAAAATGGAAAGCTATTCATTCAAAAATGTAGATTTTACATACCCGGAGGGTGAGAAGAAGGCCCTTCGGAACATATCCTTTACGGTTCAGCAAGGCGAGTTTGTGATTCTCTGCGGCCCTTCCGGCTGCGGCAAGTCTACACTTCTGCGGCACTTGAAATCTTGTTTGACACCTCACGGTCTATTCTCCGGTGAGATTCGCTACAAGGGAACATTGCTGTCTGACCTACCCCAAAGAGAGCAGGCGCAGCAGATTGGGTATGTTCTGCAATCCCCAGAGAATCAGGTAGTCACAGACAAGGTATGGCACGAATTGGCCTTTGGCTTGGAAAGCTTAGGATATGATACCCCTACCATCCGCCGCCGTGTGGCTGAGATTGCCGCTTTCTTCGGCATTGAGAATTGGTTCTATAAGAATGTCACGGAGTTATCCGGTGGTCAGAAGCAACTGCTGAGCCTTGCATCCGTGATGGCGATGCAGCCGGGTGTGCTGGTACTGGACGAGCCTACCGCACAACTTGACCCCATTGCTGCCGCTGATTTCCTGGCATTACTGGGCAAGATCAACCGGGAACTGGGCACTACCATCATTCTGACAGAGCATCGCTTGGAAGAGGCGTTTCCTTTCGCCACACGGGTCATCGTGATGGATGAAGGCGCTATCATCTGTGATGACAAGCCGGAAAATGTAGGCTTGCAGCTGAAGGATAAGGGCAGCGGAATGTTCCTGGCCATGCCCACCGCCATGCGTGTTTGGGCAGCAGTGGAAACAAAGCTGGATTGCCCCATGACCGTCCGTGACGGCAGCAGTTTCCTTTCTCAACGCGTAGAGGAACAATCGCTTCTCCCTCTGTCCGTAAAAGATCCCCCGGTATATCCAGAGGATCTGACCTTGGAATGTGAAGGTCTGTGGTTCCGCTATGAAAAAGATAGTCCCGATGTGGTCAAAGGCTTTTCACTCCGGCTGCGCAAGGGCGAGTTCTATGCCATCCTGGGCGGTAACGGTGCCGGTAAGTCCACCACGCTGAAGGTAATCTCCGGTCTGCGCTCTGCCTATCGTGGGGATGTGCGCCTGCAAGGTAAGCTGGGACACCTACCGCAAAATCCCCAAACTTTGTTTGTAAAACGCACTGTTCGTGAGGATTTGTACGAAGTCTTCCGAGGAGAGAAGATCCCCAAGGAAAAGCAGGATGCAGAGGTTGCCCGGATCACAGAGCTTTGCGGTCTGCGGGAATTCTTG
Source organism: Oscillospiraceae bacterium (assembly GCA_017502265.1). GTDB lineage: Bacteria > Bacillota > Clostridia > Oscillospirales > Oscillospiraceae > Faecousia. Next base: position 17,472 of record JAFVVI010000055.1, on the reverse strand, counting down.
GATCGCCATCCCTATGACATTTCCGGTGGTGAGCAGCAACGCACCGCCTTGGCAAAGGTGCTTTTAACACAGCCGGATATCCTACTACTGGACGAGCCTACCAAGGGTTTTGACGCAGAGTTCAAGGTTACTTTTGCGCTGATCCTCCGCCGTCTTGTTGCACAAGGTGTCACTATTTTGATGGTCAGCCACGATGTGCCCTTCTGTGCCGAATATGCCCACAAGTGCGGCCTGTTCTTTGATGGCAGTATTGTGGCTGAGGGCACACCCCGTGAGTTCTTCTCCGGCAACAGTTTCTATACCACCCCGGCTAACCGTATGGCGCGGCACTTGATTCCCAAGGCGGTAACCGTGTCTGACATCATCGGGTGCTGCGGTGGTGAGCTGCCCGCTGAGCCTGAGATTCCCGAAGCGACTGTCTTGCCCGAACCGAAAGAAACAGCAGTAAACTTCAAACCCAAGCCGCTGCCATTATGGAGAAAACTTCTTGCAGGAGTGTCCTTGGCTATTGCGATGTTGGTGTTCTTCTATGCTACCAGCATCACCGATCTTTCTGCCCTTATTGGCAAGGAAGGCATCAGCGCCACGGGAGAGCAGCAGCTCTTGCTGTATCTAGTGCTGATTGCTGCGCTGGGTGTATTCATTGCCGCCATTGGCCGCAGAAGCGTACCTACTGCTATGTTTCAAATTCCCGCCCAGCAGAGAAAACTCAGCAAGCGCACGATTGTTGCCGCTGTGCTGATCGTACTGTGCATTCCACTGACCATTTTTGCCGGTGTGATGTATCTGGGTAATCAGCATTACAGTGTGACCGCTATGCTGGTCCTTGTTGAGTGCATGGTACCTTTCTTCCTGGTGTTTGAAAGCCGCAAACCCAAGGCAAGAGAATTGGTGACCATTGCTGTACTGTGCGCCATCGCAACAGCGGGTCGGTCTGCATTCTTTATGCTGCCCCAGTTCAAACCGGTGCTGGCGTTGGTCATCATCTCCGGCGTTGCACTCGGCGGTGAGACCGGCTTCCTGGTGGGCGCTGTGACCATGATGGTGTCCAATGTGCTGTTCTCCCAAGGCCCCTGGATGCCCTGGCAGATGTTCAGCATGGGCATTATCGGCTTCCTGGCAGGTGTGCTGTTCCGTAAGGGTCTGCTTCGCCGCAGCCGTGGTAGTTTGGCTACCTTCGGCGCGTTTGCCGCTGTTATCATCTACGGCGGCATTATGAATCCCGCCGCCGCACTGATGTACAATTCCCAAACGCTCAACTGGGAAATGCTGAAGGCCTACTATGTATCCGGCTTGCCTATGGATTTAATCCACGCTAGCGCTACGGTGATCTTCATTCTCATCGCCGCCGAACCTATGCTGGAAAAGCTTGACCGCATCAAAGTTAAGTACGGCTTAGTCGAGTAAGATGCCTTTGCAGAAAAAAGGCAACAGTGCATGATAAATAGTTTTTATATGTGTATGATAGTGATCGCACCTATTGCTGGTGCGATCATTTTTTATATTTGAAAAATGTTAGAAATATTTTTCATATTTAGTTGCATTTTGGGCAGATGAATCGTGTAATAGAATTGATGGATAAATTTTTAGGACTTTTTTCATCAAAGTGGCAGATTTTGCAGTTTTAAAGCATTTTTATAAGTAGAACAGAGAAAAGCATGATCGTTTGTGAATTTTTTGTAAACAAATCGAGAAAGTGATAGAAAACGCGTTTTTGCAAGCCTCTTTATATAGTAGAAGGGGAAATTTTAAAAAATTTTCGCCCAAGTGGAACAAATCGTGTTTTTGAATGCATCTTTATATGTAGAGAGGAGTGATGCCCATTGATTGCTTAAATTACCAATGTATTTTGAAAATTGAAAAAATATTTTTGCAATTTCTCTCCCAGACTCATTTGGGAACGGGAGTTAAATTGACTTTGTCGAACATCTGTGCTATAATATCACAAAGGCAAGATCAAGCACCCAGGCTACCGTCTCGGTGGAAGTGCGCCCACCGTTTGACACTGTCGGGTGACAGTGGAACGGTACGGACCTGTGAAGGAGAAAGTAGCGGTCCATAATCGGTGAAGGTCTTCGAATCGATTGCCGGGAGAACCGGCTGCGCCAAAGTGATGTTTGCAGACGTGCAGACAAAGCTTGCAGCTGATCTCCCGGTCCTTGTTTTTAGTGAAAACATTTTGGCACAACTACGTAAACAGATTGGCAGGTTGTTGCCGATGACATCCGGGATTGGTTGCGATAGAATTATATTACAGACAAAGCAGCGGCCTTTTTAGATACCCGGAAATACGGATCGATATTGTTTAGCATGGGGATGCCTTCAACCGGTCCGGATCAAATCTAAAATAGGTGAATATCGATTGTTGCCGCAGCAGGTTCTGTCTAGACTTGCTGCGATTTTTCGTATTCAAATATAAGGCTGCAGGCGAAATGGAGGAGATAGTAGTTTAATTGCAGGACAATAGCCAATGCAACTTTAGGTAAGTTCATTGAACAATTATCCTTAGAGAAAGAGAAATCATACCATGAAGAAAAAAGTTTACAAAGAATTTTGTTTCAGGGAGTCGAACGGTATGTTATAATATTAATGTACCTGTGGCTTGCCCGAAGAAAGGAGTTTTTATGAGTAAGTTGCAGGAAAGCAATGTCGCGAATGAGCGGGTATACACGGTGGAGGAGATCGCGAAATTAGCGCGGATCAGCCGCACCGGCGCATACGAGCTTATCAAGAAGGAATACTTCCCGGTGATCCGTGTCGGTAGCCTGATCCGGATTCCTAAGGAGCCCTTCGATGCATGGTTAGACGGTCGAGGAAACTAATCATGTAAAGGAGTAGTGTTATGGCGACAATTGTTAAGCGAGGAAAAAATTTCTATGTAGTTTTTCGCTATGATGACGCGAACGGTAATTCCCAGCAAAAATGGGAGTCGTTTAAGACCAAGAAGGAAGCCCAAAAGCGTAAAAGCGAGGTCGAGCATGAGATCGACACCGGTACATTCATTCCGCCAGCCAGCATCAAGATCAAGGATTTTCTCATTGATTTTGTGGACATGTATGGCAAACGGAAGTGGGGCCTGTCAATGTATACCTCCAATTCGGGGCTGATCCGGAATTATATTAACCCCATTTTGGGTGAGGTAAACGTTCAGGATGTGGATGCCCGGGTGGTGGACAAGTTTATTGCCACGCTGCAGAAAACCAAAGCGGTGGACTGCAACGGAAGAAGGGCAAAAACGGAGTTTGTCACACCTTGCACCATCGAGAAGATCTGCAAGCTGATGCGTTGCGCGTTTGGGCAGGCGATCCGCTGGGGTATGGTTGGCAGAAATCCCTTTATTGGGGCAACCCTGCCTAAGAGGGAACAGAGGAAGAGAGCAATCTGGGATGCAGAGACCATTCGTAAGGCACTGGATGCCTGCGAGGACGATCGGTTGTACTTAGCAATCCATCTTGCCTTTGCGTGTTCTCTCCGCTTTGGGGAGATCTGTGGGCTTACCTGGGACTGCCTGGATATTTCTGATGCGGCAATCATGAATGGCAACGCCTACCTAAAGGTTGAAAAGGTGTTGGCCCGTGTGGATGAAGGCGCAGTCGATGCTTTGGGAGAGAATGACATATTCTTCACTTTCCCGGCTGTTGTTAACGGCAAGTCAAAGACCCGGTTGGTACTGAAGAAGCCGAAAACGGAATCCAGTATCCGTAAGGTGTGGATCCCGGTGACCCTTGCCAGGCTACTTAGAGCCTGGAAGGAAAGTCAGGACAAGGCGAAGGCTTACTTAGGGGATGCCTACTACGATTACAATCTTGTGCTTACCCTTGATAACGGCCGTCCTTGTGAGGATCGGGTAATCGGCAATGCCTTTAACCGGCTGAAAAGGAACGCAGACCTTCCGGATGTGGTTTTCCACTCCCTCAGGCACTCCAGCACGACCTATAAGCTAAAGCTGAACCACGGAGATATCAAAGCAACACAGGGCGATACGGGCCACGCACAGCCTGACATGGTAACTGAGGTTTACGCTCACATTCTGGATGAGGACCGCAAGGTCAATGCCCAGCGCTTTGAGGCAGGCTTCTATGCAAGGGCTGATCTGCGGGGGATGGAGCAGTCATTCCGCACACAAACCGTGCAGCAGCCTGGCATGGACATCGTGCAGCTGCTTGTTCAGCTGCAGCAAAATCCAGCACTGTTGACCCTTCTGAATGGGTTAGCAAATGCGAATGTGTCCGGATAATTCCAAACCGTTCAAAACCGTCTGTTAGCAAAAATGCGATTTTGTTAGCAAAAATCTTAAAAAGTGTTCGAATCCATTTGGCAGCCCGTAAGAGCTGGGGCTGCCAAATGGAAACACTCTGACAATTTAATAATGGGACAAATAGTTATGAAAACACCGTGATTTACGGTGAAATCACGGTGTTTGGCACCCCCGGCGAGACTCGGACTCACTACCTCGCGCTTAGGAGGCGCGCGCTCTATCCAGGTGAGCTACGGGGGCATATCTATGAAATTGACCGAAATGGAATAACCTCTTCTGATTCTTAGGAGGCGGATGCTCTATCCAGCTGAGCTACGGGTGCATATAATGGAGTATTGTATATTGTAGCGGAAAAGGGTACTGATGTCAATCATTTCATCATATTCAGCCCGCCGGCGGCATATACTGTGATCTTGTGAGAGGAGTGGTTTTATGGCGCGGATCTATGCGGATCTGGACGATTGGCTTTTTGCTGACGAGGAAGTCGGCCCAAGCGAAAGATGATCTTAACCAGGCAGAACGCCTGGTTTTTTATGTTTCTACTTTACAGAATGGAGATTTTAGGCTATAATAAACTGTAATGTTCAATTGAGGAGTAGAAATTATGAACATCGAGTTCGATAGCTATAAGCAGAAATTAAATGAAATTAAGCCTGCGCTGGAGGGCCTTGCGGATTCGCTGAACATCGAGGGTCTGCAAAATGAGCTGGAGCGTCTTCATGCTATGCAGGAAGCCCCCGGTTTCTGGGATAATCCCGACAAGAGCCAGCAGATCGTCATGAAGGCCAAATCCTGTGAGAGCAAGCTGGAAAAGTATAAGCAGATGCGCGCCTCCTGGGACGACCTGATGACCATTTGTGAGATGGCCGAGGAGCTGGATGACGATTCTATGCTTCCCGAGCTGAAAGAAGGTTTTCAGAAGCTCACCGAGGATATGGAGACCTGCCGCCTGCAAACCCTGCTCACCGGCAACTATGACCGCAATAACGCCCTGGTCAGCTTCCAGGCCGGCGCCGGCGGTACCGAGGCTCAGGACTGGTGCCAGATGCTTTACCGTATGTACACCCGCTGGGCGGAGCGCCACGGCTTTACCTATCAGATCATGGACTATCAGGAGGGTGAAGAAGCGGGCCTGAAGTCTGCGGATATTCTCATCTCCGGCGAAAATGCCTACGGCTTCCTCAAGGGCGAAAACGGCGTTCACCGTTTGGTCCGCGTATCTCCCTTTGATGCCAATGCCCGCCGGCAGACCTCCTTTGCGGCCATTGAAGTCATCCCCGAGATCGAGGACGACAGCGAGGACTTTGAGATCAAGGCCGAAGACTACGAAATGCAGGTCTTCCGTTCCTCCGGCGCCGGCGGTCAGCATATTAATAAGACATCTTCTGCTGTCCGACTGATTCACAAGTCCGGCATCGTGGTGTCCTGTCAGACCGAGCGTAGCCAGTTCCAGAACAAGGAGACCTGTCTGCGTATGCTCCGCAGTAAGCTGGTGGAGATCCGGGAACGGGAGCATCTGGAAAAGATTTCCGACATCAAGGGTGTGCAGAAGAAGATCGAGTGGGGCAGCCAGATCCGTAACTATGTGTTTATGCCCTATACCCTGGTTAAAGATACCCGTACCGGCTGCGAAACCTCCAATGTCAACGGTGTGATGGACGGCGCGCTGGATCCCTTTATCAATGCGTATCTCAACTGCCTGGCCACAGGAAATTGGGTAACTAAGTAAAAAAATACGGAAAATCACTTGCAATTGCTATTTTCTTGTGTTATACTGACTTGGATTGATAGAAAACCCGGGTGTTTCCGGGGTATCCATATAACCCGAATTCGGAGGGAGGTTACGAAAGATGGAAGTTGTAAAGATTATTGCTACAGTTCTGGAAGTGATCGCCAGCGTTCTGCTGGTTCTGGTGGTTCTGCTGCAGTCCGGTAAGGAGTCCGGCCTGTCCGGCGCTATCTCCGGCAACAGCGATTCCTATATGAACAAGAGCAAGATGGGCGGCTGGGATAAGAAGCTGGCTTCTGCTACCAAGTGGATCGCACTGGTCTGGATTGTTCTGACCCTGCTGCTGAGCCTGATTTAATGAAACAAAAACAGAGGTGCGTTTGCACCTCTGTTTTTTATTGCTTCTTGCCTAATTTTTCTTTTGTGCCGTCGGGGCGGACAATATAGGTGTTGTCCAGATGGCCGGTGAGGCTTGCCTTGACAGAATCAATGTAAATTCTGCGGAGCTTGTCCCGTTCCGCCAGTTCCTCCGGGGTCAGCCCCTGGGCCTTGTTCTTGGCGGCCAATTCGTTGATGCGCTTGATAACTGCGTCCATATCCATAGTGTTTCACCTCATATATAGCGATCGATGATGACGGAGATCCGTCCTTTTTTTGTTTCTCCACCCACGGTTTTGAGCAAAATTTTTCCCAAACCCCGGACGGATATTTTTGCGCCCTGGGCAACTGCCTTGTCCGGCTTTTCGCAGGGCAGACCGTCAATGGCCACCCGGCCGGCGGTCACATAATCGGCGGCGGCAGACCTGCCTACCCGGAAGCCTGCGGAAATTACACTGTCCAGCCGCAAGGATGCTAATGTATCCCGGATTTCCTTGACTTCCGGCTCCGGAACTGCCACCTGGTCCAAAGAAATTGGGGTCAAACGCAGCTTGGTCCTGCCGGCGGAGAGGAAGTTTTGCTGCACATAGGGGGCAATCTCCGCGGTCACGAAGAAGTCGCAGCTGCCCTTGCCTACGCAAATATCCCCTACGGTTTCCCGGGCGATACCTGCGCCCATCAGCGCCCCTAAAAAATCCCGGTGGGTGGGGGTGTCCCCCTCATAGAAGGTGGCCCGCAGGCACTTTAATGGCGAATCCTCCCCGTACAGGGCATCCTCTTCCAGATATTCCGGCAAATACACCAGCATTTTTCGCTCCGCACCGTCATAGCCGCCGAAGGTGTATAACCCCTCCGCCTGCCCAAAGAGAAATTTTGCCATTTCCAATTCTCTGGGGGCGAGAAAACCGGTGTTGGCGGGGATGTTTTTTCGCATACCGGCGTTTATTTTATCCCAAAGCTTGGCAAGGAGTACCCGGTCTTCCGGGTTTTTTGCAATTTTGTCGATGTTATTCCGGTCCATAGCTACTCCTTTTTGCGGTATAGGTGTATTATACCACAGGTTTTTTACAATGCAAGAAAGTTTTCCTTGTTTCCCGGGGGATTCTCTACTATAATAGGAACGAAAGCAGGTGAGAAAATGGTAATTGGTGTGATCGGCGGCGGCGCGTCCGGTATGGCGGCAGCCTTGGCCGCGGCGGAAAATCCCGATGTATCGGTGATTCTGATGGAGCGGCAGGCCCGTGTGGGCAGAAAGCTGCAGGCCACCGGAAACGGCCGGTGCAACTTATCCAATATCCACGCAACGGACCGGGGCTACAACGGTGAGCGCCCGGAATTTGCCATGCCCGCAATCGCGGCCTTTGACCCGGAACAGACGATCCGCTGGTTTGCAGACTTGGGCCTGTATACGGTGACCGAGCCATCCGGCAAGGTCTATCCCTATTCCGACCAGGCCAATTCTGTGGTGGATGTACTGCGCTTGAATTTATGTAAACCAAATATCGCTTTAAAATTAGGCTTTGAGGCGGAGAAAATACAAAAAAACGACGCGGGATTCGTTGTTTCCGGCAATGGGGAAACGGTGACCTGTGAGAAGTTGATCATCGCCTGCGGCGGCCTTGCCGGCAGCAAGCTGGGCGGCTCTATGTCCGGCTATAAGCTCCTTGCTAAGCTGGGGCATAAGTCTACCCGCCTGCGCCCCAGCCTGGTGCAGATCAAAACCGATTGGCCGGCGATTGCGGCGCTGAAGGGCGTCCGCGCCAACTGCCATATTGAGATTCTCCGGGACGGCAGCCTCTTTGGGGCAAGCACCGGGGAGCTGCAATTGACGGAGCAGGGCATTTCCGGCCCGGTGGTCTTTGAGATCTCCCGGGATGTGTGTTACGGCCCGGGAGAATGGACGGCGCGGATGGATTTCCTGCCGGATTGGGAAATTGCCCGGCTGGAACAGGAGCTGAACCGCCGCAGAGGCACGGACTTGCCCATGGAAGAGCTGCTTACCGGTATTCTCCATAACCGGCTGGGTCGGGTGCTGACCAAGGCCGCCGGGGTTACGGGCAAGGCTTTTGTAAGGGAACTGTCCAATAGAGAAGCCGGGGACATCTGCGGTGCAGTAAAGTCTTTGGAAATCAGTCTGACAGAGCCCATGGGTATGGACAGCGCCCAAGTCACCGCCGGCGGTGTGCTGACGGAGCAATTTGATGCCAATACCATGGAAAGCCGCTTGGTGCCCGGCCTGTATGCCTGCGGCGAGGTGCTGGATATTGACGGCGATTGCGGCGGTTATAATCTGCAATGGGCGTGGAGCTCCGGCCGGTGCGCCGGTTTGCACGCGGGAGGTGTGGGCCTATGATACGGATTCGAGAGATCTCCCTGCCCCCGGAGCACAATATATCCCAGCTTTCCTATGAGGCGGCCCAGGCATTGCGGATCTCTGTGTCGAAAATTCGCCGGCTGACCATCGTCCGCCGGTCTGTGGATGCCCGGAAAAAGCCGGATGTGAAGATCGTCTACACCGTGGATGTGGCGGTGGACGGCAACGAAAACAAGATTCTCAAGCAGTCCGGCTGTAAGCGGGCCGGTATTGCAGCGGATAAATACTATAAAGTGCCCAAAGCAGCAAAAGACCCGGCCCGGCGGCCGGTGGTGGTAGGTTTCGGCCCGGCAGGTATGTTTGCCAGCCTGGTGCTGGCCTTGGCCGGTCTTCGCCCGGTGGTTTTGGAACGGGGGGAGGATGCTGCCACACGCCACGAAAAAGTGCAAAAATTCTGGAAAACCGGAGAATTAGACCCCAAAAGCAATGTCCAGTTTGGCGAGGGTGGCGCAGGCACATTTTCCGACGGCAAGCTGAATACCGGCGTGAACAACCCCCGTATCGGCTGGATTTTGGAGCAGTTTGTGAAAGCCGGCGCCCGGGAAGATATCCTCTTCGATGCCAAGCCCCATGTGGGCACCGATGTGCTGCTGACGGTGGTACAGAATCTCCGCCGGCGGATCATCTCTCTCGGAGGAGAGGTGCGTTTCAACGCCCAGGTTACCGGCGTTTTGCAGCAGGATGGGGCAGTTACCGGACTGGAAATTAACGGCAATGAAACCCTTTGGTGCGATAAGGTGATTTTTGCGGTAGGCCACTCCGCCCGGGATACTTTTCGGTATTTACAGGAAATCGGCCTACCCTTGGAGGCAAAACCCTTTGCCATGGGCGTGCGGATCGAGCATCCTCAGCAGGAGATCGATGGGGCCCAGTACGGCCGCTATAACCCGGTACTGCCCCCGGCGGACTATAAGCTGGTGAAGCACTTGGACGAGGAAACGGTTTACACATTTTGTATGTGTCCCGGCGGTTTCGTGGTGGCGGCGGCGTCGGAGGAAAACGCCGTGGTCACCAACGGTATGAGCTATGCGGACCGGGACGGGGAAAATGCCAATGCGGCATTACTGGTGACCCTGAATCCCAAGGATTTCCCCTCGGAAGATCCCCTTGCCGGTATGTACTGGCAGCAGGAAATTGAGGCAAAGGCCTTTGCTGCCGGTGGCGGAAATTATCACGCCCCTGCCCAAAGGGTGGGAGATTTTCTGGTGGGTAAGCCGTCAAAGGGTCCGGGCAGCGTACAGCCTACCTACTTACCGGGCGTGACCTGGTGTGAGTTGGGGGATGTGCTGCCGGAGAAGATCACCGGGGCGCTGAAAAAGGCCTTGCCGCTGCTGGATGGCAATCTCAAGGGTTTTGCGAATCCTGATGCGGTACTCACTGCCCCGGAGACCCGAAGCTCTTCCCCTGTGCGGATCGTCCGGGACGAAAGTCGGCAGTCTGCTGGCCTGCGGGGACTGTACCCGGCAGGAGAGGGCGCAGGCTATGCCGGGGGCATTATGTCTGCGGCAATCGACGGTATGCAGAGCGCGGAAGCGCTGATAGAAAGCTTATAAAAGGAGAAACAGAAATGATGGATCACGCAACCAAAGCAGCGGAACTGTTTTTGCAGGGATATAACTGCGCCCAGGCCGTAGCAGTGGCCTTCTGCGATCTGACCGGTATGGATAAGGACTATGCGGCCAAACTGGCATCCGGCTTCGGCGGCGGTATGGGCGGCCTGCGGGAGGTCTGCGGCGCGGTCAGTGGAATGAATATGGTGCTGGGCTGCCTGTATGGCTATGAAAGCCCCACCAATGATGAAGCCAAAAAGCTGTTGTATTCCCGTGTGCGGGAATTGGCAGAGGGCTTCCGGGAGCAGACCGGCAGCATCATCTGCCGGGAGATACTGAAAAATCCTCCCGCCGACCCCAATCCCTCGCCCAGAACGGCAGAGTATTATGCCAAGCGCCCCTGCGCCAGAATGGTTATGGTGGCGGCAGGACTTCTGGACGAATTCATTGCCAAGAATCCCTTATAAACAGAAAGTGCGTATCACGATTTTTGTGATACGCACTTTACTTATAAATAATACCAGGCTGCAGCGGCTATCTGCGCTGCCAGAATTGCCGGCATTCCGATGGTGAAGGACGTGTGCCGGGTCTTGTGCCGTACGGTGTACATGCCTACAATGCAGCCGATGCTGCCGCCGAATGCGGCAATGCCGAACAGGGTCTTCTCCGGGATACGCCGGAGATTATTTTTGGCCAGGAACTTATCGTAAAGCATAACCCCGAAGCCCACGGCATTTATTAGTAACAGGTAGATAAGCATAGCGAAAATTCCTTTTGGGAGGTTTTTGGGAATGAAAAAGCTTTTGGTGATTCCACTAATCGTCCTGCTGCTTTGCGGTTGCAGCAGACAGACGATGCTGGAGACCGTAAACGACGAACAAGCCGAGCAAGTGGTGGCTGCCGTGCAGCGGATCCAGCTCCATTTGCCCCCGGAGATGTCCGCCCCGGCCCTGCAAAGTCAGGAAAACGGCACATTGTATCTGTGCGACGACTATTCCGTCACCGTGCAAACCTTGGCGTCCGGCGACCTTGCCAAATCCATCCACACCGCCACCGGACTGGATAAGGAGGATCTGCAGATCCAGACCACCCGGCAGGGGGATGTGAAGCGGTATCAGTTTATGTGGACAGTGGGCGGCGAGCAGGGGATCGAAGTGGGCAGGACCTGTATTCTGGACGACGGGGTCTACCACTATGTGCTTACCGCTTTGGCGGAGGAAGGAAAAGCCGGGCAGGTGCAGCAGACCTGGCGGGAGATCTTTGCTTCGTTTTGCTTGGCCACGGAGCGGGAGCCGGTCAGTACTGGTTCATAGCCTCCTGGCAGAGCTTGCAAAGCGCGTCGGCTACACTTTGGGGATACAGGACCTTGGCTTTGCTGCCGAAGCCCATCACCCAGCTTAAGAACATAGGCGACACCGCCACCCGGACAGTGAAATTGAAATATTCTTCCCCATCGGGGATCAGCATGGTATCCTTGCCGAAACGGTCAATGACCACATTGATGAGGCTGTTGTGGAAGCGCAGCTTCACATCGGTGGCATCGCCGGAATACATCTGGAACAGACGGTTGGCGTGATCCACAAGGGCTTTGCCGGTCAGTTCCGGGCAGGGGGTGCGGGGCGTATCCAACAGGGCAATGTCCGTCATGCGGTCCACCCGGTAGGCGGTGATGCCGTGGCGGTCAGACAGGGTCAGCAGATAGCAGTTTTCGTTGTCCTGACACAGGCCGTAGGGGCTGGCGGTATAACTCTTTTCCCGGTATTTCCGCTTGCCGCCGAAATCCCAGTCAAAGTACCGGAATGTGATCTGCCGGTTTTGGGTAATGGCCTCCTGAATGGCATCCACACTGTAATAAATGGTCTCGTTCATGCTCTTGACCCGGCCGGACACCAAAATATTCCGCTTCATCAGCTTGGCGTCCTGCTCATTACACTGGGTCAGCAGCTTTTCAATCAGCTCCCGGGATTTCTTTTCCGTTAAGTACCGGCTGGATTGCACCGCGTCAATCAGCAGCTTCAGCTCCGGCAGCTCAAAATTCCGGGAGGCGATGTAATAACCGCCGTTCTTGCCGGGGATGGACACAATGTCCACGCCGTATTCCTGCAGCGCGGCCACATCGGAATAGACGGTCTTGCGGTCGCAGGAGATGTTGTGCTCCCGGTCCAGCATGGCGGTCAGTTCGGCAGCTCTCACGGGCTTTTGCTCGTGGGAGTTTCTTTGTAAGTAGTCGAGGATGTAAAAAATCTTAAGTTTTTGATTATCAGATTTCGGCATAACACTACCTCCGTTTTTTACAGTATACCATAGAAAATCCGCCCTGTGAAGAAAAATAATCCCGTCTGACCGTTGCAAAATCCCCGGAATGTGGTATCATACCTTTATAAAAATGCGTGTTGGAGGGAGCTTATGCTGGATTATATCAGAATTGCCTGCGCCGTACCCCCTGTGAAGGTGGCAGACACCCTGCAAAATACTGGGGATATCTGCGATAAGATCACCGAGGCAGACCGCTTTGGCTGCGATGTGGTGATCTTCCCGGAGCTGGCCGTCACCGGCTATAGCTGCGCGGACCTGTTCTTTCAGCAGACCCTGCTGGATGCTGCCGCGGCAGGTATCCGGGAGATTTGCCGTCATACCCAAAAGCATCCGAAGATTTCCGTTGCTGTGGGCGCACCACTGTTGATCGCTGGGCAGATGTATAACTGCGGCGTGGTGATGTCCAATGGTGTGGTCCGGGGTATCGTACCCAAGACCTTCCTGCCCAATTACAGGGAGTTCTATGAGCGCCGCTGGTTCTCCTCGTCTCAGGATATGCAGCAGAATGCTGTCAGCGCCAGCCTGTTTGGCTTGGGGGATTATGATATTCCGGTGGGCCGGGACCTCATTTTCCGACTGGGTGACGGCGTAAAACTGGGCATGGAGATCTGTGAGGATCTGTGGACCCCGATGCCGCCCTCTACCATGCTGACCCTGAACGGCGCGGAGGTGGTGGTAAACCTGTCCGCCTCCCCGGAAGCACTGGGCAAGCGGACCTACCGGCGGGATCTGGTATGCCACCAATCTGCCATTTGCAACTGTATCTATGCCTATACCTCCGCCGGCTACACCGAATCCACCCAGGATATGGTCTTCTCCGGCCACACTTTGGTGGCGGAGATCGGCGATGTTCTGAACGAGAATAAGCTGGAATTGGAGACCGACTACCTGCTGGTGCAGGATGCGGATATCGGCCGTGTCCGCAGCGAACGGCGGAAGAATAAGAGCATCCGGGATGCCGAGGCTCTTTACGGGAAAATTGAGCCGGCCCGCTTTGTGGATTGCAGCGCTGCGCCCCTGCGGTCTGACGGCACCCTGTATAAGGTCAATAAGCTGCCTTTCATTCCGGCAGACCAGCAAACCTGCGCCCAGCGGTGTAACACCGTGTTCAATATCCAATCTGCCGGCCTTGCCCAGCGGCTGAAAACCATAGGGGCTAAGGCGGTCATCGGCATTTCCGGGGGCCTCGACTCCACCCTTGCCCTGCTGGTTGCCGTAGAGGCCATGGCGAAACTGGGCCGGCCTATGACCGATGTGTGGGGCGTGACCATGCCCTGTTTCGGCACATCGGACCGCACCTACAAGAATTCTCTGGAACTGATGGAGCGGCTGGGTATCTCCAGTAAGGAGATCTCTATTAAGGACGCGGTGAATACCCATTTCCGGGATATCGGCCATGATCCCAAGGTCCATAACACCACCTACGAAAACGCCCAGGCCAGAGAGCGCACCCAGATTCTTATGGACTATGCCGGTGAGGTGGGCGGTATCGTGGTGGGTACCGGCGATTTGAGCGAATTGGCCCTGGGCTGGTGCACCTACAACGGCGACCATATGAGTATGTACGGCGTCAATGCCTCCATTCCCAAGACCATGATCCGGCAGGTGATCGCCACTGTGGCGGAGCATCCCCGCTTTGCAGCCGTCCGGGAGATCCTTTGGGATATTTTGGATACCCCTATCAGCCCGGAGCTGCTGCCCCCGGATGCATCCGGCAAGATCGCCCAGCAGACAGAGGATCTGGTGGGTCCCTATGCCCTCCACGATTTCTTCCTGTATTATATCCTCCGCTATGATTATACCCCCAGGAAAGTCTATGCCCTGGCCTGCCGGGCCTTTAAGGGCGAGTATGACGGGGATACGGTGAAAAAGTGGCTGCAGGTATTCTACCGCCGTTTCTTCACCCAGCAGTTTAAGCGTAGCTGTATGCCCGACGGCGTGAAGGTCGGCTCTATCAGTCTCAGCCCCCGGGGTGACTGGCGTATGCCCAGCGATGCGGCGGCCCGCGTCTGGTTGGAAGAAGTGGAAAGTCTATAATAAAAATGCGCAGACATTTGTCTGCGCATTTTATTTATAATAGTATAGGCTGGATCTGTCGGCCCTCCAAAGCGGCAGATAAGGTCTCCGGGATTTTGGAAAAATCTGCTACCATACTGGTGGGCTTTTTCTGCGGGTCATCCTGCCCAAAGGGGACAAAATAGTAATGGCGTCTGGCAAGCAATTTTCCGATATTCTCCGCAGCGCCTGCCAAGGCGTCGTTGGTGGAGACCGCTACGATCACCGGTCGGCCGTTGCGCAAATGGCTCTTGGCCGCCATAGTCACCGGTCCATCGGCAATACTGTGGGCCAGCTTTGCCAGAGTGTTTCCTGTGCAGGGGGCGATGACCAGCGCGTCTAACAGCTTTTTCGGACCGATAGGCTCAACCTGCTCGATGGTGCGCAGAATACTGCGGCCACAGATCCGTTCCGCGTAGGCGATATGGGCCTGGTGGTCGCCGAAACGGCTGTCGGCGGTGCAGGCGATCTGAGAGAAAATGGGAATGACTGTGTGTTCCGCAGCCAAGGCTTCCATGGCCGGAAACACCGCCTGAAAGGTACAAAACGAGCCGCACATGGCAAATCCGATTTGCATAGCCTACTCCTTTCTCAGCAGCGGGATCAAGGTCTTTGCGATCAGTTCCCCGGAGCTTTCCGGCGCATCCTTGCCGGGCAGGCCTCTGGCCCAGATCACATCCTCACTGCCCAATCCCAAGCGGGATGCCAAGTCGATTTTCAATGCGCTCCCCGGACAGGTGGGGAACAGCATGGTGGGCACTGTGTTGAATACTACCCGATAGGCCGCCGGGTCCACCTGCTCCAATTTCAGCGCCCGGTAGCCCAGAGCCGCCAGCATACTGCGGTCACTTTCCCTCCGGGCGCACACGGATACCCGGGCCCCCAGTTGCTGCAGCAGTTTTCCCAGACATTTGCCGATCCGCCCCCAGCCGATAATCAGCACCTCGCACCCGTCCAGGATCACCGGCAGCTGATCCAATGCCAGCTCCAGCGCGCAGTGGGCGGTGATCCGGGCGTTCAGCGCTAAGTAGTCCGCGTCCTGCAACAGATCCACGGTGGTGTAGTAGTCCAGCTCCGGTCGATCCAGATTACCACCGATGACGGTGATATCTTTGGGCAGCAGGGTCAGCAGGGTGCTCAGGTTTCCGCCCCCTATAATACCCCCGTCCGGGGCAAAACTGGGCACAGGCAGCAGCAGGTGGGTGACCTGCGCGCAAGGCTCACTGACCAGAGAAAAGCCGGCTTGCTTCAAAAATTGAATACAGTAGCTCATAGCAGGGGAGTACCCCGCTGCGTAAATCATACATTGTTCCATAAGCTTCACCCTTTCAAACCCACAATATGTCGCTGGGCGAAGGGTTGTGCTTGATTTTTGACTGGGGTATTGTATAATAATGTTGAGGTGAAGATTATGCAGAGATTAGGTTTCATCCATGATATGATGGATGTGAAGGTTTTGATTTTATATGTGGCAGCCCGGTCCAACTATCCCATGACCTCTCAGGAGATCTACGAGTTGTGCTATCAGGACGACTGCCTGAGTTATTTTGATGTATGTACCGCGCTGCCCCAGTTGGTGGAATCCGGCCACATCCGGGTTTTGGAGGATGAGCGCTATGAGATTACGGAAAAGGGCATTGCCGACGGTAAGCTGACGGAGGATTCTATTGTATACACCGTCCGGCAGAAGGCAGAAAACGCCGTATCCCGTTTTAACCGCCAGCTGCGCCGCAGCAGCTTTGTGAAGACGCAGATCATTCCCCGGGACAGCGGGGAGCTGTCTGTGGTGATGGCGCTGGACGACGAAAAAGGAAATCTCATGACCCTGGAGCTGCTTGCCCCCAATCAGCGGCAGGCCATCCGGCTGAGCAAGCTCTTTGAAAAGAAGGCAGAGCTGCTTTATACAATGACCATGTCTGAACTTTTGGATAACGAGGAGGAGTAACCTTGCCGATAGCGGCAAACCGTGGTATAGTGTAAGTACACCGGAATACCGGTTCAAAAAGAAAGGAGCGACCGCATATGAAGTTTCAGTACAGTGAGAAGAAAGTCAAGCTGCCCGGCAATGTCCACGCTTATGCCGAGAAGAAGGTAATGAAGCTGGCACGGTTTTTTGAGGAGGATGCGGAAGCCCTGATTGTATTTTCTGTGGATAAGAACCGTAACAATGTAGAGCTTACGGTTCACGGCGCCGGCACATGGTTCCGGGCCAGCGAGTCCACCTCCGATATGTTTGCGTCCATCGATGCGGCGGTAGGCACCATTGAGGGCCAGATCCGCAAGAATAAAACCCGCCTTGCCCGCAGGCTGCGGCAGGATGCCTTTGTGCGTGCCGCAGAGGAGACTTCCTTCGCTGCGGAAGAACCCGAGGAGGAGCTGAAGATCGTCCGTGTCAAGCAGTTCTATTTCAAGCCCATGACCCGGGAAGAGGCTGTGATGCAGATGAATCTGCTGGAGCATAACTTCTTCGCCTTCCGGGATGAGGATAACGGCGGCAGCTTCGCGGTGGTCTACCGTAGAAATGACGGCGGCTACGGTTTGATCGACGATGTTGGATAAATAGCACCTGTATTTTGGCGGCTCGCAAGGGCCGCCAAAAATTTTTAAGGATTTTGGAAAAATGTGCTTGACAAACGGGGAGGGCTTTGGTAATATACTCGAGCGCCTTGGAGCGCAGGGAATTTTATCGCAAAAAATTTTGTAAAATCAAGAAAAAAGTTCTTGACAGAGGGAATTGGTTGTGATAGAATGAACAAGCTCGCCACGCAGTGGCCTGAGCGAAATGTACCTTGTAAATTGAATAACGCAAAGA
>JAFVVI010000054.1 GCA_017502265.1 Oscillospiraceae bacterium | reverse complement strand
CTTGCCCTTGGTGGTCTCGTCAGCGTCAGCCAGTTCCTTGAACTTGTCTTCGAAGCCCTTAGCGCGGTCGATACCGGTCTGGGTCTCGTCGTGCTGAATGATGCCGATTACGTAAGGAGCAGCCTCGGTAGCCTTAGCGATCTCGCCCTTGATAGCCTCGAACAGCTTCTCGCCGTTGATGTTAGCAGCAGCGATGTTGGAGGTAGCAACGTGAGCGACGATGGGGTTCTTGCCCTCGGTGATGTCTTCCTTAGCCTTCAGGCCGGAGTCGAAGGTAACAACGGGGATCTTCTTGTCGTAAGCCTGGGTCAGCAGTTCGCCGAAGCCGGAGCCGATGGTAGCCAGAACAATGCCGTCAACGTTGTTGGACAGAGCGGTCTGAACCATGGTGATCTGGCTGGGAACGTCCTTGGGGTCTTCGCTGGCGGGGCCCTGGAAGGTCAGCTTGTAGCCCTTCTCCTTGGCAGCCTTCTCAGCGCCGGCCTTAACAGCCTGCCAGAAAGCGTGGGACTCGCCCTTTGCGATCACAGCGATGGTCTTTTCGGTCTGGTTGTCCTCAGCGCCCTTGGACTCGTCAGTGTCGCCCTGACCGCCGCAAGCAACCAGGCCCAGCATCATAATGAGTGCCAGTGCCAATGCGATAAGCTTTTTCATAGTGTTTCCTCCTGAAATTTAATTTTTTTGGTTTTTATTCTAAGTGGGCCTTTGGCTCACACTTATTCATACTTTAAGCCTTGGGAGCTTCTACCTTTTTGGCCTCTTCGACCTTTTCGATCTTAACCTTGTTTTGGTTGTTGGTCTTGATGATATCCATCAGGATGGCCACAACCACGATGATACCGGTCAGCACATAGGTCACATAGGTGGAGTTCAGGCTGATACCCAGCTTAGCCAGCACCATGTTCAGACCGCTGCGGATGACAACCAACAGAATTGCGCCGATGACAGAACCGGAAACGGAAGCAACGCCGCCGGCGGAAGAAGTACCGCCAATGTAAACGCCTGCAATGGCGTCCAGCTCCATACCGTTACCGGTAGCGCAGGAGATGGTGGGGAATGCGGCAGAGTAGAAGATAGCTGCGATACCGCAGAACAGACCGGCGAAGGTATAAGCGAAAATCTTGTAGTTGTCGGTGTTGATACCGGACAGCCGGGTGGCTTCCTCGTTGGAGCCGATGGCCAGAATGTAACGGCCGATCTTGTTCTTGTACATCAGGTACATGCAGATCAGCATCAGACCGATGACCCAGAACAGGCCAACAGGAATGGCGCTCACATCACCGATGGACAGGCTGGAGAAAGCCTTGTTGTACCACTTGCCGGTGGGGAAGAAGATGTTGGGAACTTCGGCCAGCAGAGCGGACAGGCCGCGGGATACCATCATAGTACCCAGCGTTGCGATAAATGCGGGAATCTTCAGCTTTGCCACCATCAGACCGTTCAGCAGGCCGCACAGAGTGCCAATAGCCATCATCACGGGAATGGTTGCCCACAGGGGGATCACATTCATGGTGTACAGCTTACCGGCCAGGACGGCGGAAGCAATGGTCACAGTACCCAAAGACAGGTCGATACCGCCGGTGGCGATAACAAAGGTAACACCCAGGCCCATCACGGCATAGGGAGCAAAGTTCTGAATCATACTCAGAATCATGTACTTATCTTTGATCAGGTTGGGGTTTACCAAGCTGAACAGACCCAGCAGCACCACCGTAGCGAAGAGCATGATGATATTCTGCTGAAGCTTAAAAGGTTTTTTCTGGTTATTAAGTTTCATTGTATTCAATCCCTTTCCTTAATATCACTCACGCATGGTGGCGTATTTCATAATTTCTTCCTGGGTGGCGTCTGCAATGTCCAGCTCGCCGGTGATCCGACCCTCGCACATCACGATGACCCGGTCGCTGAGACGCTGGATTTCTGCCAGCTCGGAGGAAATCATAATGACGGACTTGCCCTTGGAGGCCAGGTCTTCCATCAGTGTGTACATTTCGCTCTTGGCGCCCACGTCAATACCGCGGGTAGGCTCGTCGAAAATAAAGATGTCGCAGTCCTTGATCAGCCAGCGGGCGATAATGACCTTCTGCTGGTTGCCGCCGGACAGGTTCTTCAGAAGCTGCTCCATAGAGGGGGTTTTGGTGCGCAACAGGCCGTTGTATTCCTCAGCGGTGCGGGCAATCTCCTTATCGTTGATCCAACCGGCCTTAATGAACTTGTCAATAGAGGCAATGGCGGAGTTTTCGGCTACGGACTTGCCTAACATCAGACCGTAACGCTTCCGGTCCTCGGACAGATAGCAAATGCCGTTCTTGACCGCCTGCTCGGGGGTCTTGATGTTGACTTTCTTACCGTTTATGTAGATATCACCGGTCTGCTTGGGGTCTGCGCCGTAGAGCGCGCGGGCGACTTCAGTACGACCGGCGCCCATCAGACCTGCAAAGCCCAGGATCTCGCCTCTGCGCAGCTGGAAGCTGACATTCTTCACTTCCTTGCCGGCGTTCAGATGCTTGACCTCCAGAACCACAGGCGCGTCAGCGGGAACGGCAGAAGCGGGCTTCTTATCACCCATAATCACACGGCCGACCATCATCTTCACGATATCGTCCTTGGTGACATCGGCGGTGTTTACAGTGCCCACATATTCGCCGTCACGCATAACGGTGACCCGGTCGGAAATGCGGTTGATCTCGTCCATACGGTGGGAGATGTAGATCATACCGATGCCCTTTTCTTTCAGCTCCCGCATGATCTTGAACAGCTCTTCCACCTCGGGCTGGGTCAGCGCGGCGGTGGGTTCGTCCAGCACCAGTAGCTTGCAGTCCCGGGAAATGGCCTTGGCGATTTCCACCATCTGCTGCTTACCCACGGTCAGCTCACCCAAGTTAATAGTGGGGTCGATCTTCACACCGATTTTTTTAAACAGAGCGTTGGAGTCAGCGATCATCTTCTTGTCGTCGATCATAACACCCTTCTTGGGTTCGCGACCGATAAAGATGTTCTGCGCCACCGTCAGGTGGTTCATCATATTCAGCTCCTGGTGGACAACGCTGATACCGGCTGTCTGGGATTCGGCAATATTCTGGAAGCTGACTTCCTCACCGAAGTATTCCACAGTACCGCCGTTTCGCTTGTGAATGCCGCAGAGTACTTTAATTAATGTAGACTTGCCGGCGCCGTTTTCACCCATCAGCGCGTGGACCTCACCGGCTTTCAGCTCGAAGTCCACACCCTTCAGTGCGTGTACGCCGGAGAAATATTTCTGAATGCCTTGCATTTTCAGAATTGTTTCGCCCATTCCAACATCACCTTTCTTCGTACAGATCGTTTATCTCAGAAAGGGCGGCTGCCGCATTCTGAATATGTAGATTATATAATGTGTGCGGGGTAGGTAAGTGCAAATGCCGTCGAAAACGACGGTATTTTTATAAAGTGCACAAAAACGAAACGTTTCGCTTGTGCACCATTACCTGCACCGGACCCCGATTTGCGTCTACAAGGGTATTATAATAAACTTTGCCTAAAAAATCAACATATTTTTTTAAGAAATTGTATTGACAGCACAAAAACTTTTTTATATTATAAATATGACCATTATGGTTAAAGGTAAGAAATTGCTCGAAACGATTCGTTCTGTCGGCGTTTTCAGGGGGAAAAACAGTGGCAACCATTAAAGATGTAGCCAAAATGGCCGGCGTTGCGCCGTCAACCATTTCTAAGTACATAAACGGTGGAAATGTGCGGGCGGAGAATGCCGAGGCGATCCGCCGGGCCATCGCTGCGCTGGATTACCATGTGGATCCCTTTGCCCGGGGGTTGAAAGCCCAGCGTAACCGCAGTGTGGGCGTTCTCCTGCCGGATATGACCGCGCCGTTCTACGGCAATGTGGTCATGGCTATGTCCCGGGTGCTGCGGGAGCGGGATTACCATTGTCTGATTTCCAGCTACGGCGCCAACCATGGCGTGGAGCGGGACAATCTGAAGTTTATGCTGACCTGCGGCATTGACGGCCTGGTGTACGCGCCGGAGGATCTGTCATCGGAGGAATTTCAGGAACTGACCGCCAACTGCGGCATCCCCATCGTCCAGATCGACCGTATGATCCAGGGCGTGGAGATCGACACGGTGTTGGTGGACAATGCCGAGGTGGTCTACCGGGCGGTGAACAGTCTGATCCAAAAGGGTCACAAGCGAATCGCGATTATCACAGGTCCCAAATCCGTCTACACTGCCAAAGAGCGGATGGTGGGATATTTCCGGGCACTGGCTGATGCGGGTATCTATTATCATGATGATCTGGTGTTCAGCGGTCAGAACGATTTTGCCACCGGCTACCGCAGCTGCCAGGCCCTGCTCAAGTTGAAGGAGCGGCCCACGGCGGTGTTTACTACCAATTATGATATTACCATCGGTTTTATCACCGCCGCTAGAGAGCGGGGGATACATATTCCCGAGGAAGTGGATGTGTTCGGCTTTGACAGCGTGGAGACCTGCTCTATGATGAAGCCGCCTCTGCCGGTGGTGCAGCAGCCGGACCATTTGATCGGCATGACCGCAGCCCAGCTGCTGCTGGACCGGTTGGACGGCTTTGACGGCGAGCCTCGCATTGCCCGTCTGACCTGCAAGATCACCCCATAATATTGTATAAAGCGCGCACGCGTTTTTATAAAGTAAATAACTGCCGCGTATGCGGCGAGAATCAGGAGGAAAGAAAATGGCAAAGAACAGATATGTAGGCGATTATCCCGTAATCGGTATTCGCCCCATCGTTGACGGCCGCCGCGGCCCCAGACAGCTCCGTGAATCTCTGGAGCCCCTGGTTTGGGCAATGGCAGAAACCGCTAAGAAATTGTTTGAGGAGAACCTGTACTATTCCAACGGTGAGCCTGTAAAGGTGGTTATGGCAGATACTTGTATCGGCCGTGTGCCCGAGGCTGCTGCCTGCGCTGACAAGTTTAAGAAGGAAGGTGTGTCCATCACCCTGTCCGTCACCCCCTGCTGGTGCTACGGCTCTGAGACCATGGATATGGACCCCCACACTATCAAGGGCGTATGGGGCTTCAACGGCACCGAGCGTCCCGGCGCTGTGTACTTAGCTGCCGTTCTGGCCGGTCACGCCCAGAAGGGTTTGCCTGC
Source organism: Oscillospiraceae bacterium (assembly GCA_017502265.1). Taxonomy (GTDB): domain Bacteria; phylum Bacillota; class Clostridia; order Oscillospirales; family Oscillospiraceae; genus Faecousia. The sequence continues at coordinate 7,403 of JAFVVI010000054.1, read as the reverse complement.
CTTTGGCATTTACGGCCACGATGTGCAGGACCGTGACCAGGTCACCCAGATGCCCGAGGATGTGAAGGAAAAGCTGCTGCGCTTCGGCCGCGCCGCTATTGCCGTTGCTACCATGCGTGGCAAGTCCTATCTGCAGATCGGCGGTCAGTGTATGGGTATTGCCGGTTCTATCGTGGACCAGGATGTAATGGAAAAGTACTTCGGTATGCGTGTGGAAGCTGTTGACGAGGTGGAAATCCTCCGCCGTATGGAAGAGGGCATCTACAACGAGGAAGAGTTCCAGAAGGCCCTGGCCTGGACCAAGGAGCACTGCAAGGAAGGCCCCGACAACAACCCCGAAGAGGTTGAGTTCCTGGGTGAGACCCGCCGCATCAAGTTCACCCGTGAAGAGAAGGATAAGCAGTGGGAGTTTACCGTCAAGATGTACTGCATCATCAAGGACCTGATGGCCGGTAACCCCAACCTGCCCGATGCCCACGAGGAAGAGAAGGTTGGCCACAATGCCATCGCCGGCGGCTTCCAGGGTCAGCGTCAGTGGACCGACCATTGGCCCAACTGTGACTACCCCGAGGCGCTGCTGAGCTCCACCTTTGACTATCAGGGCGCCCGCGAGCCCTACACCCTGGCCACCGAGAACGACGTTCTCAACGGCATGGGTATGCTGATGATGCGTCTGCTGACCCACCGCGCCCAGATCTTTGCCGATACCCGTACCTACTGGTCCGGCGAGGCTACCGAGCGCGTTACCGGCTATAAGCTGGAGGGCAAGGCTGCAGAGTCCAACGGTATCATCCACCTGCTGAACTCCGGCGCTGCCTGTCTGGACGCTTCCGGTGTCTGCACCGACGAGAATGGCAACCCCACTATGAAGAAGTGGTGGGAAGTCACCGACGAGGATATCAAGAAGATGACCGACGCCACCGTATGGTGCGAGGCCGGCTTCGATAACTTCCGCGGCGGCGGATTCTCCAGCCACTATGTGACCCGTGCTGAGATGCCCGCTACTATGATCCGTCTGAATCTGGTGAAGGGTCTGGGCCCTGTTATGCAGATCGCCGAGGGTTGGACCGTCCACCTGCCGGAGGATGTTAACGATAAGCTGATGGCCCGTACCGACCCCACCTGGCCCTGCACTTGGTTCGCTCCCCGCTGCGACGGCAAGGAAGGCTCCCCCTTCAAGACCGCTTACGAGGTTATGATGAACTGGGGTGCTAACCACGGTGCCATCTCCTACGGCCATATCGGCGCTGACCTGATCACCATGTGCTCCATGCTGCGGATTCCCGTATGTATGCACAATGTGTCTGGCGACGATGTGTTCCGCCCCGCTTGCTGGAATGCATTCGGTATGGACAAGGAAGGCCAGGACTACCGCGCCTGCGCTACCTACGGTCCTCTGTACAAGTAAGAAAAAACCAAAGGTGGCGGTCTGCTGGCCGCCACCTTTCACCTGATTTGGAGGTAATTTTATGCTGAAAAATATTCCCCCCATTCTCTCTCCCGAGCTGCTGAAAGTGATTTCTGAAATGGGCCACTCTGACCGTATCTGCATCGGCGACGGCAACTTCCCCGGCGCAGCCATGGCCAAGGCCAAGAATGCCATTTTCCTGCGGGCGGACGGCCACGGCGTGCCCGAACTGCTGGATGCGATCCTGCAGGTGTTCCCCCTGGATACCTATGTGGAAAAGCCCGCCATTTTGATGGAAAAAATGGAGTGCGACAAGGATCTGGACATCCCCGTCTGGGACGAATATAAGAAGATCATCGCCAAGTATGATGACCGGGGCGCGGATGCCGTTGGCAACATCGACCGCTTCAAGTTCTACGATGAAGCCAAGGACTGCTACTGCATTCTCCAGTCCGGCGAAACCGCCATTTACGCCAACATCATCCTGCAAAAGGGCGTTATTAAGTAAGAAAAAACGCACCGCTTTGGCGGTGCGTTTTGTTTTTTAAATTGGAAGAAATGCCGCTATAATGGCAAATAATACCGCCGGGAGCATATTGGCTACCCGCAATTTTTTGCCCCACACCAGATTCACGCCCACACAGAAGATCAGCACCGAGCCGATCATGGACACATTTCCCAGGGCGGATTCGGTCATCAGCGGCTGCATCAGCCGGGCCAGCACGGTCACCAGACCCTGCCACAGACCCACGGGAATGGCAGAGAACATACAACCCTTGCCCATAGCGCAGGTCATAATCAGAATGATAATCAGGTCCAGCACCGCTTTGGCGGCCAGTACGGAGTAATCCTCGGTCAGGCCGTCCTCAATGGCGCCCACAATGGCCATAGCGCCGATACATACCGTTAAAGAGGCGGTGACAAAGGCATCGGTAAAGCCACCGTCTTTGGCATTGCCGGTCTTTTTCTTCAGCCAGTCGCCAAACCGCTCAAAGGCGGCTTCGATGTTCAGAATTTCACCCACCAGCGTACCCAGCGCAAGGCAGATTACCACCAGCATTGTGCCGCTGCCGGTAAGGACCGCGCCCTCTATTTTCAGCATCTTTTCCAGCGCGCCGCAAATGCCGATAAACAGCGTGCTGACGCCGCAGACCTTGGTCAGTCCGTCCTGCAAGCGTTCGCTTACAAATTTTCCGAACAGCATACCCAATACGCCGCCGGCAACAATGGACGCGCAGTTGATAATTGTACCCAAACCGATCATATCGCACCTCATTTCTGTTGGTATCTTAACCATATTGGCGAAATTTGTCAAGTGGCTGCAAACTGGAATCACACTGCCGTTTGCGTTGGAAATACGACCGATAAGACAAAATATCGGATTTTTGCAAACGGGGATGCTATAATCAGAGTGAAAATCTGTTGCAGGGAGGATATGTCCAATGGATGCCATTCGTACGGTTGATCTGACAAAAGTATATAAGGACACAATAGCGGTAGATAAATTAAATTTACAGGTAGGGGAGGGCGAACTGTTTTCTTTGCTTGGTGTGAACGGCGCAGGAAAAACAACTGCCATCAAAATGCTGTCCTGCCTGACCCAGCCCACATGGGGGGATGCCTATCTGTATGGCAAACGCATTTGTAAGGATACAGCCGCGGTGAAGTCGCTGATCGCCGTTTCACCCCAGGAAACGGCGGTTGCGCCGGGGTTGTCTGTTGGTGAGAACCTGGAACTTATGTGCGGTGTGCACGGCTTTACAAAGGAAAAGTGCAGAACAAAAATTGCAGATTTGACTACTCTTTTGGGCCTTGAAACAGTGCGAAACAAAAAAGCAGGGAAGCTGTCCGGCGGTTGGCAACGCAGACTGAGTATCGCCATGGCGCTGGTCAGCCAGCCGAAGATACTGTTCCTTGACGAGCCGACGCTGGGGTTGGATGTTATTGCTCGCAGTGACCTATGGGAGCTGATCCGCAGCCTCAAAGGAAAAGTCACGATTATTCTGACTACCCACTATATGGAAGAGGCAGAAGCGCTTTCCGACCGCATTGGAATTATGAAAGACGGCAAGCTGCTGATCTGTGATACAGCGGATAATATCAAAGCAGCGGCCGGCACAGATAGCTTTGAGCAGGCCTTTGTCCATATTGTGAAGGGGGTAGCAAAATGAGAATGATAGCTTTTGCGAGCAGAAACACCAAAGAAATACTCCGGGACCCCATCAACCTGGCATTCGGCCTTGGCTTTCCTCTTGCGCTGATCTTGCTACTCACTGCAATACAGGCAAGCATCCCGGTGCGCCTTTTCGAATTACAGCACTTAACGCCCGGTATTACGGTCTTCGGTCTTTCTTTTATCACCTTGTTTTCCGCAACCATTCTTGCCAAGGACAGGAGCAGCTCCTTTTTGCAAAGGTTGTATACCACGCCGCTGAGGCCTATGGATTTTATTCTTGGCTACGCACTGCCGCTGATACCCATGGCAATTGCCCAATGCGTGATCTGTTATGTGGCAGCGATTATTCTGGGATTGACAGTAACTGTCAATATGGTATATGCTGTTTTAGCCATTGTTCCTGTTTCTGTGCCCTATATTGGACTGGGACTGCTTTGCGGAAGTATCCTGAATGATAAACAGGCAGGCGGCATCTGCGGCGCACTGCTTACAAACCTTTCCGCGTGGCTGTCCGGCATTTGGTTTGACCTTGATCTTGTGGGCGGAGTGTTTAAAAAGATTGCCTACGGGCTTCCATTTGTCCATGCGGTTGATATGCAGCGGGCGATCCTGACAGGTGATTTTGCCGGAATCTTCCCCCATATATGGTGGGTGCTTGGATACGCGGCTGTTTTGCTTGTGGCGGCAGTATTGTTGTTTCTGCGACAGATGAAGCAGCAATGAGCATTTGCAAAAGTGGGATACCCCAATGGGTATCCCACTTTTTGGTATATATTTGTTACGCAATTCCGAAAAACTCCAGGAGCACTTTGCCTGCCAGCAGTAAGAGCACAAGCAAAATGACCGGACGCACGATCTTAGATCCGTTCTTCAGCGCCAGACCGGCGCCGATGTACTGTCCGGCCGTTGCAAAGACGGCGGAAATGAGACCCAGAGGAATCAATACCTTGCCGGCAACCAGAGAGGTGAATAAGGCGCCCACATTGGAAGCCAAATTGACCAGCTTTACATTGCCGGAGGCTGTGCGCACATCTATCTTGCCAAGATAGCAGAAAGACAGCAGAAGGAATGTACCGGTGCCGGGGCCGTAGAAGCCGTCGTAAGCGCCGAAGATCAGGGAAGCGCCCCATACGATCCCTCTGCGCAGCCACGGATTCAGCGGCTCCCGTTTTTCCGGCAGATCTTTTTTTCGCAAAAGGATCACCGCGATCACAGGCAGAACAAAAAGCAGCACAAGCTTTAAGTATTGCTCATCCATAGCCAAATGCAGTCTTGTACCCAGATGCGCGCCAACCAAAGCAAGGGCAATTGAGGGGATTCCCAGAAGCCAATCTACATATCCGTTTTTTACATAGCGCACCGTGGAGGCCACAGTGCCGATGCAGGAGGAAAGCTTGTTGGTGCCAAGAGCGAAGTGCATAGGAAGTCCGGCAAGCAGATAGGTTGGCAGAGAAATAATACCGCCGCCACCGCCAATTGCATCCATAAACGATGCGCAAAATACGCCGAAACAGACCAGTAACACCACCCAAATGGGATAACCGAAAAAGTCCATATATGTCTCCTTACAAGAGAAATTTTCCGCGAATAAATAGATTATAGCATAAATTTTGTGTTTTTCAAAGAAGAAACACCGAAAAAACTGGGATACCCCATTGGCGTATCCCAGTTTTTGGCATATACTACACAATTTGATACAATGCAACGCAGTTCGCCCGAGCGTTGCATTCGTTAAACGGCTGATTTTTGCTACTTCGGAGTATTTAGTATACTGATCCTTTCTTTTCTCAACAAGAATACATAGGCACCAAGGGAAACGATGCTGTCAAAAGCATTTCCGATGCCAAACAGCAACGCGATGCCGGTCAGCGTAGGCACCCAAATTCCGGTGGCGTACAAAATAAAAGCAATGCCGTAATAGACGGTATTGGTAACCACCGACTCAAAGAGCATATAATTGGTTTTTCCAAGACCGTAGAATGTGGCATCGAATACATTCTGCACTGCATACAAAACATAAAAACCAAGGAGAAGCATCACCAGCGAGAATAATTTTTCCACATCCGTAAAACCGAGAATATGCGTCATAAACGGTTTCCAAAGAGGGATGGAGATAAACCAAAAAACGCAAATGCCTGCAGTGATACTGAAATACCCCAGCGTGTTTTGCCGGAGGTTGTCTTTGCTGGTTGCAATCTCCTGTTTTATAAGTTCACCCAACTGAATCACCGGCAAAAGCAGCCAACCCCAAATGAAGTTATTGGCCACCCAATAAGTGCCTTGTTCGCTGACCATATTAACCATTCTTGCGATCATCACCATATAGGCAACATTGCGGACAAGAGATTCAATAGCCGACAAGAGGCCGACTTTCAAAAATTCCTTCGCCCAGGAAAAACTCCATTTTTCTCTTTTGAAAATTCGAATTTCCTCTTTCTCGAGCAAGAGAAGGGAAACGGCCAGTAGCAATGCATTCACGATGATATTGGAATATCCAATGCCATTTACACCTAAATTTGCCGATATGGGCAAGCCGGAAACAAGGAATGTATCTGTAACAAGACATAGCATCAGCCGCGCACCAGTAAGCAGATACAGATATTTGCGCTTGTTCATTGTTACCAGTGCGACAAGGGCAAACTGTGTCAGCACCATGAAGATATTGGCGATGCTTTCAATGCGTATGTATGCTACAGACTCGGCGAGGATCGCTGTGTCGGTAGCCATTAACATAAGTAACTGTTCTGCAAAAACAAAAACGACCGCAGATAATGCAGCATAAACCAAAAAGGAGATCAGCATCCCTGTGCGGACGCGATTGGTAAGTTCCTTCTTGTTGTTTTTGACCGTTCCCACGAAGTAAAACAGGGGTAAAATAATTGCCTCATTTAATATCTCGTAAAGCAAATTCACCCAGGAAAGCTGCCCGGCGATGGAGTAAGACCATTCTCCCGGTAGCTGCCCAAGAAAAAACACCCGGACGGTGTTGTAGACCGTAGGCGCAAAGCCCAGGATCAGGAGCGCAAAATACAGCTTATAGTTTATATTGCGAAGTGACAGTTTCGATTTGGAAAACATATCGTTTCCCCCTTTTTGAATATTGGCAAAAAGGACAAAAAGAAGCGCCTGCCAATAGTCGCAGACGCAAAAAGACAATCATAGCCCGTGAGCCTGCGACCAAAAGTGCGTAAACGCCGGAAGATACCATAGGTCTGTCAAGTCTGCAGTATGTTTCCCATTTGCCATTGGGCAAAGCTCAAAGTCGCTATTTACCTAAAAAGATTATATCATAACAATGCTTTGTTTCAAGATAAGAAATAACCGACCCTTAATGACACGAATTGTATCAATAAGGGTCGGTTAAATGGTGCCGGTGGCCGGACTCGAACCGGCACGCTGTCGCCAGCGGTGGATTTTGAGTCCACTACGTCTACCATTCCATCACACCGGCAAGTATGATTACTACGATAGTATACACTATCTGTTTCAAAATAGCAAGGGGGAATTTTCAGAAAAAGGGGTCCTTTTTTAGGACCCCTTTCATTATGCTTGGGTATTCTGTGTGCGGTAGAGCTTGGCGTAAATGCCGTCCTGAGCCAGCAATTCCTCATGACTGCCGCACTCGGTGATTTTTCCGTCGGCGATGGACACGATCCGTCCCGCTGCCCGAATGGTGGACAACCGATGGGCGATAATCAATGTGGTCCGTCCCACACTGAGGGCATCAAAGGCCCGCTGGATCTTGGCTTCTGTCACCGAATCCAATGCCGAGGTCGCCTCGTCCAGAATGAGGATCGGCGGGTTCTTTAGGAAAATCCG
>JAFVVI010000053.1 GCA_017502265.1 Oscillospiraceae bacterium | reverse complement strand
CAGTGCCAGTGCCGGTGCCAGTGCCGGTGACGGTGCGGGTGTGTGTACAACCGGTAGTGTTACAGGTGGTGTCGTTGTCGTCAGTGAAGACGTGGTCAGCCAGTTCGCCGTAAGGAGTCTGGCAGACATCACACTTAGCCTTCGCGATGCAGGTAGCAGTACCGCCGGTGTGCTGACCGGCAGGGATCGGCTGGGTGCAGCCATCGTTGGCGCAGGTAGCGGCTACATCGCAGCTTGTGCGGTCGGCGGGAGATTTGTGGGAAGCCTCAGCCGGAGTTTTAACATACTTACAGCCGGTGTTCTGACAAGCCTCTGCAGTGGTGCAGTCGGTGTCGACAAGGAGATTGTGCGAAGACTGCTGCGGGCGCATGGGCTGGCCGCATACATCACAGAGGTTGAGAGAAGTGCACATGAAGTCGTCGGTAGCGCAAGCGCATGCGTGGGTGAACTTCAGCTCGGTGGTGCCGTCAGGGATTTCTTCGCCAAGGTCTGCATATGCGCCAGTACCAACCTTGTATTGGCTGCTTGCGCAGTTTGTAACAGTGGGTAACTTTTGCAGTGTCTGGACGGTGCTGGTGATGTTCAGATCGCTGCGGTCAACATTGAATGTGCTCTTGTTGGTGTTGGCGAGAACGGGGATGAGAGTTTCGTCGGTGGCGGGAGTGTAAGTGCTGTCGTTTCTGCTAAGGTTAATAACAGAATTCTTAAACAGAATCGTTCCCTCGTGCTTAGCATATGCATTGGGGGAGTCGGGCTTAGCGCCGAGCATAATTGCGCTGTTCTTAGCATAACTGCCGCAATTGATGGTCAGATTGGAGTCTTCTACGGTCAGGTTGTTGGTTGCAACGTAGGGTGCGAAGTCAGCATCGACACCAGTGGTACCCTTGATAGTGGACATCAAAATGCCGGTCTGGCCCTTGGTATCAGTGTTCTCCAGATTCAGGGTGATGTTGGCGTCTTTGATGGTAAGTGAACCGAAGGCCTTGTTGATGAGGTGAGCAGCTCTGCCGGTAATGGTCAGAGAACCATTGGTGGCCTTGTCGCCGCGGATAGTCACATTACCTGTGTTGATGGCGCTGATAGCCATGCTCTTACCGGAAGTGGTGGTACCAAGTCCGGGGTTGGTGACGAGGGTGTTTGTGCCCATCAGCACGATTTCAAAGTCCGCGGTACCATCCAGTCTAATGGTGGGGTTGCCGCTAGCTTGAACATCGTTGGTGATGGTGGCGTCCTTCAGAGTCAGAGTGGGGTTGCCGCCGGTAGGCCACTCAGCTCTGATACACCAGTTGTCGGCGCTGGCGCCTTTTGATGCAATCGCGCCATTGGCGTTGATTACCCTGTAAATGGGATCCATACCTTCTGTTAATGTGGGTTCCCAAGCGGTGGTACTAGTGCTTTTGTTGTTTCTGCCGTTCATCTTCAAGATGGCGGTCTTGGGTGTGGAACTGTCAGCCAGTGCGATCATGGGCAGCAGGCCTACGATCAGGCACAAAGCAAGGACGAGTCCAATAATGCGTTTTGCCATAGTTTTTTGCTCCTTTTTTAGATTTTGGAATTAGATAGAAATCCATATACAGTTTAACATATATTCCATTTGTTTGCAATATGCATTTTGCTGAATTTCTATAGTATTTTTCTGCTATTTGACACAAAGAATAGGGCAGGTTTCACACCAAAGCCCCTTTACACAAGGGAGGCGTTCCGCTGCGGTGGGGCGAGTATACGAAAGTTTTTTGAAACGGCCGGCACAGCCGATGGTATTCTTATATAAAAAGGACCGCCCCCGCGCTTTTGCGCGGAGGCGGCTTGTGTGTTTCAAAGAGACATCTTAGCCCCAGGGGGATTGGTTCTCACCACCGGGGAGGGTGGGCTCGCTTTCAGTCATAATACTTTCAGCGGTAAAAGTGATGACCTCAATGATAGGTGTTTCAAATGTTTTCATATTCAGTCACCTCTCAATTAGTAAAAGTATTCGTAAGCTGCGTTGCAGTATTTCAACAGGTTTTCCATACGGGCGTGCTTGCTGATGTTACGGTTGACATAGTTTGCCAGGCTGTCTGTTACAGTCAGCTTCAGTTCGCCGTCCTTGGTATAGAACTTCCAGGTTACCGCAGCGTTTCCGTCTGCAGCATCCAGACCGTTAAAGGTGTAGGTTGCCAGGGGTGTGCCTGCAACAGGAACGGAATTTGCCAGCCACATCGTGTCCTCGCCTGCTATGGTAACGATTGCGTAGCTGTCTTCACCCAGCTGAGCCTTGGTGGTGTTGAGGCCCATCATCATAGCGATGTTACTCTTCAGCACGAAGGCAGTGGCCATATAACCCTCGCCATCTGCAGTGGCCTTGTAGCTCTCGTTGGTGGGTTCGTCAACGACGATATCCTCGGAGCCAAGAGCAAACTCATCGTCTGTCAGTGCCTTGTTAACCGGGTTATCGGCGTAGTGATTAAACTCGACCTGTGCCATAGCGCTGTAGTTGATAAGATCTACGAGGAGCGTCTTCAGCTCTGCAAACTCTTCTTCGGTATCGCAGGGGTTCTCGCCTCTGAGCATACGCAGTGCGTAATCGTAGACACTGTCGGTCTTGGGCAGGGTGACGACATTACCATTTGCGTCATACACAGTAACGGTGATCTTATCACGGATCTCCTTAGCGGCGATGCCGGCGTAAGGAATGACATAGTAAGATGTGAAGCCGTCATTCTCCATAGTATAAGGATTCAGCATTACCTTGGCAGTATCAATCGGCTCAGCAACACCATCGCGGGTTCTTTCGATGATGGCGTATGCGCCCTTGGCAACCTTGCTTGCATCCAGCGCGAACTCAATGACCAGATTGGATTCCAAACCAATACGGGTCAGACCCATTTCAACAAGGGGCTTGGTGGGCGCAATGTACAGGTAGGGATAGGACTCGTTTACAATGTAGAGCCTATCATGGAGATCCTCTTCAGTGAGAAGCTTCTTTTCCGCGTTGTGTTCGGGGAAATTCAAGCTGCCATCTACAAGGGTAGTTAGGTTGGTGGAGGACTCGAAGTAGCTTTCAAAGCCGTGGGTGTAATCCACAACAAGTGTAGCATCGCGGGAGATGGCTTTGCCCTTAGTGGTGGCGCCAATTCTTAAACTACTCTCGCTTAGAGTTACGCCTGCCGCGTCAAGCACATACGCAGTGTTTCCGGACAAAGCGCAGCTAAGTGTAACGTCAGCGCCGTTTTGGATGGTGATGTTATTGCTGACCGAGATGCCTGCAGTCACTTCTTTTTTACCATCGGTGCGGCTACCCTTCAGGACGAATCTACCGCCGTTGATGGTAAGATCGCCCTTGCTGATCTGGATGGCACCAGGGGCCACAGTGGTAGTGGTGGAAGTCTTTGTGACCTCAATATTTGCGTGGTCAAAGATCACATTGCCGTTTTTGCTTCTGATAGCGGCGCCGGTGCCGTTGCTGTAGATAGTCAGCTTGCCATCGTCTACGCTGGTGATGGTCACATCTGATTTGTTTTTGAAAGCCAAAGCGCTGCCACCTGTGGTATACTCAGTTTGCTCAATGAGGTTATCACCCTTCAGTACGATCTTCAGAGGCGCGTCGAGGTTTGTGGAACCCACACCCCACCACAGACCGGAGCCATTTTTGATGGTAGCGCCATTCATAGTGAGCACAGGCGTGCCGCCTACGGGATATTCCAGCTTTATATTCCAGTCGCCATTGGCAATGGCGATGTCATCTGTCAGTTCGATGACATAAGTGTAGCCTTCGTAGCCGTCGTCACTTTCCTGGGTAACAAAGTAGTAAATATCGCCGGGCTTCACTTTTTTGATCTTCGGGACGGTTGAGGTTCCGGTCCAAATGCCGGCAGGGGCTGTGTCTTCTGAAGGGGCCAGATAGTAGAAATTGCCGGTGGTAAAGGCTTCATCCTCGGTCCATTCGGTGCCACAGACAGCGCAGGTGTACTGGTAGGTGTACGATGTACTGTTAGATTCATGCAAAACCTTGCTGCCGGGGGTGTGCGCGTTGATGAGGCCAAGGTCTTCTGTTGCAACAACATTTCTATCGCCGCAAATAGTACAATATTGAACGGTTTCCTTCGATGTAAAGCAGCCTTCAGTAACGGTCTCTACCACTGTATCGCCATATTGACAAGCGTGGGTGGTATTTATTGTCTTAGCTTTGGTGGTAATGGCGGTGCCAACCTCGAGATTATTATAGTTCACTGTTGCGTTACTGCTATTTTTAAAGTCAATTACGCTGCAGTTAGTGATATCGGGAACAGTTCTGAATGTTCTACTGTCGTTCGCGGAGCATTCTATATCACAGCGGTCAATGGTGACGGTGTTGTCGATGTCATAGCCGCTAACGATCTCGACACGAGTTTGGCCTCCGCTAGTAGGGCCTTCTCTAACCAACTTCACTTCGGAATTCCGGAACACAACATCGCCGTTGTTTTCAGCTTGTGTTGTGTCTGGGGTTTTGAGGACAAATATAATTGCTCTGTTCTTTTGGTATGTGCCGCAGTGAATATCCAGTTTGGCGTTGAGGACGTTCACATTGGTTTTTTCATAGTAGGGCGATGTCTGGGCCATCATAACGATGCCGTGCTGGGTGTTGGTACCGGTGTTCACCAGATCCATTTCCACAGTGGCTCTTGCAATGGTAAGCGCGCCGTCTCTTCCGTAAATGCAGTGGCCGCCCTTGTTGTTGATTACCAGAGAATCGGTCTTCCGGTTGTTGCCGCGGATAATCAGGTCGGCCGTGTTTGCCGCGTTGATGCCGGGGTTAAGGCTTGCGGTCTTAGTGGTGGTGGTTTCGTTGGTGGGGGCGCCGTTGATGGTGTTGGTGCCCTGCAGCTCGATCACAAAGGCTGTGGTACCACCAATGGCGATGGTAGCATTGTTGCCACGCGTGTCGTTGGTCAGGGTGGCGTTTCTCAGAGTCAAAGTGGGAGTGCCATTCGTGGGCCACTCGACCTTGAGCTTCCACCCGTCAAACGCGGTTTCGCCAGTCTCATCAATGTAGCCATCAGCTGTGGTTGTTGCATAAAGGGGTTTCATATTGGCTATCAGCTTGGGTGACCAGGCGGATATGGCCGACGATGATGCACCTGTGGTGATTGTCAAAGAGGCGGTGCCGTCTTCTGCTTGACCACAGCCAGTACATACACCATCTGCGTAGGTATGGTTAGCAGTAACAACGACAGTTTTCCGGGAGGAGACCACACCGCAGGCAGTGCAGCAGGTCACGATGTCGTAAGAGCCGGGGATTGTGCAGGTTGCGGCAACCTCGTTCCTTACTTCTTCCGCACCCTTGGTGTGGCCGGTGGCGGGGACAATGACATGCTGGGTAACTTCCTTGTCGCAAACGGTACAGAATCCAGACTCGTCGTAAGAGCCATCGGTAGTACAGGTTGCGGCAATTACAGTAGACTCATCTCTTACGGGAGCTTCGCTGAATGTGTGACCCTTTGCAGGAACAGTATTACTAATATATTCGTGGTCACATACGGTGCAGGAGACGATGGTGCTGCCCTCTGTGGTGCAGGTGGGCTCCGTCGTCTTTGTTACATAGTTATGCGCCGGGGCGTCGCCTGTAGCTTCATGGTAACCACAGTTGACGCAAACTTTGTTACCGCAGATATTCTTTAACTTATGTCCCAGTGCAGGTATCTCTTCCTGGTAGAGTACTTTATGCTTACCTTCATCACAACTATTGCATTCAATGGTAATCTTGTTAGTCCAACCGTTTTGGGTACAGGTGGGCGCGATCGTGGGAATGTCGATTGTATGATCGTGCTCGTGCAGCGTGTAGTCGGACCCGTTCTGCTGAATTACAAAGAAGTCCGTTGCGCTGACTATGATATCCACTGTACCGGTGACGGCAGTGCCCTTGGTGGTCATGGACACATCGTGGGGACGCATGCCCGTGAGGGCATCCAAATAGAATGCGCGGGCGCCTGTCAGCGTGCCGCCGCTAACGGTGACGGAGATGGGGGTTTTAATTGTATCCTGGAGCACCAAAATGGCATCATTGGTGGCGTTCAAATCGCTGTTGATAACATTCAGCGCGCCGCCGGAGACCAGAATGCCGTTCTCGCATGTAAACTGGCTGTCTTTTAAGGTCAGGCCGCCGACAGTAACTTCAAAGACATATTCGCCGTTAAAGTTGTCGCCCAGGTTGATGGTATAGCAGTTACTGAGGAGCTTGACAGAGCGGTCCACAACAATGGTGGAATCAATCTCTGCGTCCGTCAGCATGGCAACAGTCTGTCTGTTCTTGGCGTTCTTCATCGCTTCTTCCAACGATGTGTAACCGTCCTCGCCAACATAACAGGTGATTCCCATGTACTCGTGGTAGGGAGTCCAACTGAAATCATCATCTGGCAGAGTGGGTTCGTCCATAGAGGCCTGCTCCAACGCAAATGTGACAGGGTTTTCGTTGCTGGCCTGGACGAGACCGGCGAAATAACCGCTGGCACCGGGAGCCATCACGGCCCGTTCGATTTCCTCGCCGTTGCCTTTCAGAATGGCAACCTTATAATCATTGGAAGCATTCGTCCAGGATACGCGGTAACCGGTCTTCTCAGTTCTTTCTGCGGAAGTGTCGGCTATCTTTCGAACCAAACCTTGATAATCTGCGAGTTCTCCGACAAGATCGATGGTCTCGTAAAGATCCAATGTAGCAGTCACCCCAACGGGATACAGCTTGTAGTTATCAATGGTAACTGTGCCGCTAACATTGGAGGTGGACATATAGATGTTTTCAACCGGCAGCTCTACGCTGGCGTTAGTGACATTTTCGGCGGCTATAGCATTGTTAATATAGTAGCTGCTTGTATTATTCGCAAAATCTACCACACGCTTAAAGGTGTATGTCTCGCCGCCAGTCAGAGTTACGTCTGTGGCAGTGCTACCACAGGTCACCTTGCCGTTTTCGATTTTGAAGCCGTTGTCAGACTTGCTGTAATTCAACAGCTTTATAGTACCGGAGAGGTTGGCGGGCATGGTAACCGTGACCTCCCAGGCCTGCTGCTTGGCGTAATGGTCGCCGGCAGTGATCAGGGGGGGCACCTTATCGTTGGTCAAAGTGATAGTGCCAGTCAGAGCCATGGCTTTGCCGCTGTTGTTATTCACAATTTGGGCAATGCCGGAGGCGGTCCAGTATGCATCGGCGGGATTGCCGACGGTGCCGGGGGTGTTGGCGTGGATGGTCGTAAAATCACCAACGGTATAACTATCAAAGGTGTCACCGAAAGAGGGGTAATTTGCAAAGTAGTCATCGGGTCTGGTGATTACCGGGGTTACATCCTCGGGGGTCTCGATCCAGTATCCGCAGGTACCCACCCGGGTGACGGATGCGTCTTTCAGGATTCGGCCCTGGGGGAAGGTGATGGTCACACCGTTCACGGTAAAGGCAGGAGCCTCATTATCACCAGATACCTTGAAGCTTTCCTTAGATACCTTGTCGGTATCGGGAGTCAGACGCCAGATATTCCGGCCGCCGGCATACATACCGGAGTAAACGAAACCGCTGTCCCAATCAACGGGGGTCTCGATGGGCTTCCGGTCGGAAGCGCCGGCCACTCGGGTCAGCTCGGCCAGCAGATCGTTGGCAACATTCAGGGCGTACTCATAATTGTATAGATCGGGATCAGTGTAGTCTCTCGATATTTCTCTGGCTTCGATGTTTGCCTTGTAGATGTATCCCAGGAACGGCTCCGGATTGGTCAGACCCAAATGATAGATCAGTTCGGAGTAGTAAGCGGTGTCGCCCCAACTATGGGTGCTATCGGGATGATTGAAGTCGGCCACCCAGACATTGGTGAGACTTTCACCGTTGTCTGCCACAGAGGCCAAAATCCGCTTATGGTTATTGATCTCGCGCAGGGCAACGGCGTAGGCGTTTTCGTAATCATATACAGCTGCAGTTTGGCCAGCAGGCTTGACGTAATCTTGGCGCTCTACCACGGTCGACTTGGTATTGTCATAAAAAGAATCGGATATGGGACTGCCATAGTAGACACTGTTGGAGGTGTTACCGGTCTTAACGCCCGTACCGGTTGATTTGCCGTTAGAACTGAAACCCTGGTTCCAGGTATATGTATCTGCGCTACTATAGTCACCCAGATTTGCGTCTGGATAGTATGTTTTCAAGGGGTTGTAGACAGCTTCGTTGATGCAATCTGCCAGATGGCGCTGCATGATCGCATCCCATATGTTGGCGCAGTTCTCTTTACCGCCGGCTGCAGAAAGATAGTTGATGGTTGTCAGCTCGGATACATAGACGGGATATTGCGTAACCCCGTTACCAAGCTCATTGTAATTACCCAGCGCTGCGTCCATATGATCTTCGTTATTGGGCAGACCGGTGTTCGGGTCGATGGTAACAATGTTTTCGGTAAAGTCGGAATAATCCTCGAAATAAAATCTGCACTTGCCGCTTTCGTAGAAGCTAAACAGATTCTCCTCTACCAGCTTTTCCAGCTGGGGACGGATTTTCTCTCGATAGACCTGGTTTTGGACAATATCCTGCAGGATACGCGGGTTTACAGGGCCGGTTGTGACAGTGTTTCCGTCTGCGTCCGTTGTGGTTCGTGCAACACAGAACTCAGTCTGGAGGCCGTAGGAATCACAGTTACGATACTCCAGGTCCATGGCAATGCCGTCCAGTTTGCCATCGAGAGCCTCGTACGCTGTAAGGAACTTGTTCAGCCAGTCGCGTACAAGTTCAATAGCGATACTAAAATCAATGGCATCCTCTACGGATTGCTTAAACAGCTTAGGAACCACATTCAGGGTAATGTAGCGAGTACCGGCTGGCCGCTTTTCGAACTCTTCACGCAAGATCTCTGCGGCTCTATTGATATCTGAGGTGCTTTTGCCATTGGCACTGAGCAGGACGGCAATCTCTGTCATGCCTTCCTGGTAATCGCCCTTCAAAGTGAATTGGGGCATCCAATAGATGTTACTAATGGAACCGCTTTCAAAGCCTGAGCTCCAGTTCACCATATAAAATGGCTTCACGGTGGGTGTCTGTGTGGACTCTGCCTTGGCAAAAATAGCCGTAGACAGGAACGACACAGGGATGAGGGATGTGACTAGGACCACGGCTAAAAGAAAAGCCAGGATCCTTTTCGCGAATGATTTTTTGTGCATAGTATACGCCTCCTAAAATATATAACTGGGACAATTATACATGATAAGTATAGCAGAGAAAGGGGGGGTTGTCAATTGCGTAATTTAAGGATTTTTAGTTAATATCACGCGCTTCTGCCTTCTGCTGGTCAGAAGCGTTTTTGAATGCGCATGGATTGGTGGTTGGTCGCACTTTTTCGTGGATACATTATTAATATAATATAACACACCGGTTCGAAAAATACAACTGCTATTCCTATAGAATAAATTTGTTTTTGACGGATTTTTGGGGCTTGAATTATTAAAACTGCCGAGAAATTCCGATTTGTTCGGATAGAAAAAAGGGGATGCTGCCAAATTGTGCAGAATGACTTGCTTTTTGCCGCTGACCTGCTATAATAAATGCAGTCTCGGACCCAATGGAGGTAGAGAAGATTCTGAAAACCAACAGATTTTATGTGTTATTCTGGTGTGGCGGCTAACTGTGTACATCTTTATCAAAAAAGCGCGTCCAAAAGGTGCTGTAAATATGGAGGAATAAACATATGGAAAAATACGATATTATCATCCTGGCCGGCCAGTCCAATGCCCAGGGCCAGGGCCGCGGTCCTGTGACCCGTGAGTTTGTGCCCGACGAGCGCATCCATTTTTTGAAGGATGATTCCAATCCTGGGTTCACCAGTGTGGACGGCGTTGCAAAGCTGGTTATGAAATGGCCTGCTGTCAATACCATCGAAGTGGCAAATGAGCGGAAGAACAAGCTTGGCCAGGATGTTGGCTGCTTTGCCCTGCAGTTTGCTGAAAAGTATGTGGAAACCTATCTGGAAGAGGGTAGAAAAGTCCTGATCGTGGATGCGAACTTTGGCGGCACCGGTTTTGCCCGTCCGGAGTGGGGTGTGGGCAATATTATGCACACCCGTATGCTGACGATGACCAAGGCCGCGCTGGAGGAAAATCCTGCAGAAAACCGGGTTGTTGCCATTCTGTGGTCCCAGGGCGAGCACGACTCCTTTGAGAATGCGGATTGGGATGCTGAGCGCCGCTACATAACCCACAAGAAGAACCTGACCGATACATTCAACGATCTGTACGAAAAGTTGGGTGATCGCTCTGTTCCGCTGATCGCCTGCGGCTTTACCGAGTCCTACTGCAAGACCAACCGGGTCCACACCGATGCGGTGCTGAATGCTATCCGTGAGGTGGTTGCAGACTTTGGCGGCGGTTTTGTGGAAACCACGGAGCTACTCAGTAACAGCGACAAGCTGCCCGATTGCAAGGATGTTTATCATTTCTGCAAAGAATCATTGCATATCCTGGGCGGAATGTTCTTCGAAAAATACCGCCAGATTCGTAAATGATGCTTTTAAGAGCGTGTCTTCGGACACGCTCTTTTTTACGCAAATCTGCACAAAAAAATAGGGGCAATTTTGTGCAAAAAACCCTTTACTTTCAAGGGTTTTTCGTGATAGAATGGCACAAAGCAAAAAACCGTCCGTACCAAAATTTGCCAGTGACAGTGACAAGAACGGAGGATGTAAAATGAAACAGAAAACAATCTGTAAAACTGAACAAGATGACCCGGCGAGCACGCAAAACGCCCCCTTGCGAGAGGCTGTGAGCGTAACGGTCAACCCGCCCTTCCGGGGACAGCAGTACACCGCCAACAAGCAGCTGACCGATGAGGAGCTGCAAAAACTGGAAAATACAGTTCCCCAAACGGAGCTTCTGCAGTTCGTGGTAGCAGGCGATCTGAGCCTGAAAAACCGGTATGCAAGGTCTTTGCTGGCGGTAACCGACGGGCACATTTACGGATTTGACGAAAACCACCATGACGGCGTAAAGATCTTTGATTTTACCCAGGCCGGAAAGGCATCTGTGAAGCGGTACTACGGTAATGCTTTGCTGGTTTTTGCCGGTCAGGACGAGGGTAAGAAAACGCATTTTCTGCGTTTTTCCTATAGGGAAGCGCCTCTGTTTGAAGCGGCCGCTGCTTATATCAATTCTGTAGCGGACGGGGGCAGCCGGGAAGATGCCCAGACCCAGATCGAGATCGCCTTTGAAAAGCAATTCTGCGTCTGTCCCAAGTGCGGCCGGACCCTGCTGCGACCGGGCGCGCCCTGTATGAATTGCCAGACCAAGAACAAGGTGATCAAGACACTGGGCAGATATGTGCTGCCCTACAAGAAATTACTGGCCTTTTGCTTGCTGCTTTCTGCGGTGACCACCGGCGTATCCCTGGTGCCGCCCTATATGACCAAAACACTGGTGGACGATGTGCTGCCCAATGGCTCGGGCCGGGGTCTGCTCACCTGTGTGCTGGTGCTGCTGATGACCCATGTTATCCACTACGGTGTGGGCATTATCCGCTCCTATTATCTGAAGATCTGCGGAAATAAGATCGTGGCGGATCTGCGGAATGATGTGTATAAAAAGGCCCAGCAGCTGCCTATGCGCTTCTATGACACCACTTCCACCGGCTCTATCATCAACCGCATCAGTGGCGACACCTCTACCATCCAGGCTTTTATGCTCCGGGTGACCCAGGAGGTTCTGGTCCAGCTCTTTATGCTCGTCGGCATTGTGATTATTATGTTCGGCATGAACTGGCAGCTGACGCTTTTGAGCTTGGTGCCGGTGCCGCTGGTGGCGATCGCTTCCCGGATTTTCCGCAAAAAGATCCGGGCCTATTACCGCCGCATCTGGCGGCATTGGGCGGCGGTGATCAGTGTTCTGACGGATACGATCCCCGGCATCCGGGTGGTCAAGGCCTTCGCCAATGAGCGCAAGGGTGTGGAAAAATTTGCCGCCAGAAACAAAACCTGGCTGAAGAGCAACAATCGGGTGGCCCGAATCACCTCCCTGTATCCCAATGTGGTGGGCTTGATGATGAGCTGTGGCTCGCTGCTGATCTGGAGTGTAGGCGGCAATGAGGTCATCCATAACCCGGAGTTTATTTCTGCCGGTCTGCTGGTGTCTTTTATCTCCTATACATCTATGTTCTACGGGCCGGTGAATTTCTTCGCCAATTTCAACGATTCCTATCAAAGCTTCCTCAATGCGGCCGAGCGTTTGATGGATATCATCGACGCAGAGCCGGAGAATGATTTCTCCGGTGGCTGGCACCCGGAGAAGCTGGTAGGTAAGATCGAATTTAAGAATGTGAACTTCTCCTTTGACCGCACACAGAAGACCCTGTCGGATGTGAGTTTCACCATCGAGCCCGGAGATATCGTGGGCATTGCGGGCACCACCGGCGCAGGCAAATCCACTCTGGTGAACCTCTTGATGCGATATTATGACCATTATGACGGGGAAATTCTCATTGACGGCATCGATATCCGCAAGATCGATATGACCTTCTACCGTTCTCAGATCGGTTATGTGCAGCAGGAGCCGATGATGTTCCACGATACCATTTATCAGAACATCGCCTACGGCTGCCAGGGTGTCACAACCGAGCAGGTGATGCAGGCGGCGGATGTGGCCAATGCCCATAGCTTTATCGCCCGTCTGCCCGACGGTTATGATACGGTGCTGGGCGAGCGCGGCGTGGGCCTGTCCGGCGGTGAGCGGCAGCGGCTTTCCATTGCCCGGGCAGTGCTGAAGGATCCCGCGATTTTGTTCTTCGATGAGGCTACCGCCTCGGTGGACTCGGAGACGGAACACCTGATCCAGGAGTCCATTGAAAAACTGATCCACGGCAGAACGACTCTGATGATCGCCCACCGGCTGTCCACTCTGCGAAAGGCCAATAAGATTATCGTGGTGGATAAGGGTAAGATCCTGGAGATGGGTACGCCGGAAGAGCTGATGGCGCTGAAGGGTAAATATTACAAACTGATCCAGATCCAGACTATGTCCGACGAGCTTCAAAAGACCAAGAAGGAAGAGAGGTTTGACTGATGGAACGGATTTTTATTGACAAAGATACGGCCACATTCACCCGCAAGGACCTGACCTTGGTAGATGTTGTCTTCCGTGATGGCAGAAGCTTTGAGGGCTTAGAGCCCAGGCGGCTGTTCCCTGTATCGGACCGCTCCCGGTATATTACGCTGCTGGACGCAAACGGCGTAGAACAGGCGGTGATCCGGGACTTGAGTGTGTTGCCGGAAGCGGAGCGGCAGATCATTGAAGAGTGCCTGCAGGAATATTACCTTGTCCCCAAAATCACCCGGGTCATGGATTATCGCGAGCGGTTTGACGGCATCACATTTTTTGCTGATACCGACCACGGTCCGGCCAATATCGAGATCCGCACTTTAACCCAGGGATTAAAAGTGATTGGGGAATTCCGGGCGCTGATCCGGGATGTGAACGATAACCGTTACGAGATCCCCGATGTAACGAGATTGGATAAGCACAGCCGTCAGATCCTGGCAAGATATATTTAAAAAGCATTGTAAAACCCCTGCTTCGGCAGGGGTTTTCTGCATTTTTAACGGGTCCGGGGAAATATTTCGGAAAAAAACCGCAAAATGCTTGCAAGTTTTGCAGTTTAATGGTACTATATATTTGATAATTGCGGCCGTTTCTGTAACGGCGGCAACATAAAACAAGGAGGAATACCATGACTTCCAGTGAAAAGAAGCAACTGCAAATCACTGCCTGCAAAGTCCGTATGGGTGTGATCGAGTCCACCTACGGCGCAAAGGCAGGCCACCCCGGCGGCAGCCTTTCTGCTGCAGAGGTGTATACTTACCTGTACTTTAAGGAAATGAACATCGATCCCAAGAACCCCAAGTGGGAAGGCCGGGACCGCTTTGTTCTGTCCAAGGGCCACACCACTCCCGGTCTGTACTCCGTGCTGGCCAACCGTGGCTTCTTCCCTGTAGAGGATCTGCCCACTTTCCGGCATATTGATTCCTATCTGCAGGGCCACCCCAATATGAATATGGTCCCCGGCGTGGATATGTCCACCGGCTCTCTGGGCCAGGGCATCTCTGTTGCCGCCGGCATGGCGCTGGCTGCCAAGCACACCGGCAAGACCAACCGCGTCTACGCTCTGCTGGGCGACGGTGAGATCCAGGAGGGTCAGGTCTGGGAAGCTTGTATGGCTGCTGCCCACTACAACCTGGACAACCTGTGCATTATCGTGGATAACAACGGCCTGCAGATCGACGGCAACATTGCCGACGTTATGAGCCCGTACCCCATCGTGGACAAGCTGGTTTCCTTCGGCTTCCACGTGATCAGCGTGGACGGCCACGATTTCGACGCTTTGGAAGCAGCCTTCAACGAGGCCGCGGCCACCAAGGGTAT
>JAFVVI010000052.1 GCA_017502265.1 Oscillospiraceae bacterium | reverse complement strand
GCTCAGCTTATGCAGGATGTAAAAGACGGCTATTCCACCACAGAGATCATTGAAAACGATCCCAGCTTTGCTTTTAAGATCAATGATATTGAGGCTCTGCGGGAGAAACTGCTCTTTGAAAGATTCCGGAAGGAAAACCGCCCGGTGAAGACGAATTACCTCTTTGGTGATAGCGGTACCGGCAAAACCCGGAGTATCTACGAAAAACACCCTCCGGAGGATGTTTACCGCATCACCGATTACAGCGGACAATCCGGCGCTCGTTTTGACGACTACCACGGAGAGCCTGTGATCGTGTTTGAGGAATTCCATTCCCAAGTGCCCATTTCAGCGATGCTGAACTTTCTGGACATTTACCCTCTGAGACTTCCTGCCCGATACCGTGACCGCGTTGCTTGCTTTGACACGGTGTACATCACCTCCAACATTCCGCTGGAACAGCAATACCAAGAGATCCAGCGTAAGGAGTTGGAGACCTGGAACGCATTTCTGCGGCGCATTCATTCGGTGACGGAGTTCCGCCGGGGTATGCCCCCACGGGAGGTGCCTCATGAGACGGTTTGAAAAGGAACGGCTGCAACGCCGTTCCAGTCCCCGGGAGCATCTCCCCAGCCCCAGCTCTACCTCCGACGCGCCGGTGAAACTCATTTTTGCTGTACTCTATATTCTTGGAGCGATCCTAGTATGGACTATGCAAGATGAGATTGCACTGACCGCAGAGACCACCGCATTACTTTCACCCATAGCCAGCTTTGTGATGCAGCATGTTTTTGCTGTATACCTGCTGGTTGGCGGTGTATTTCTCTCCATACTCATTCTGTTCCCTCTAGGAAAGAAGACGGCCCAGGATCAGTTGCGGAGCATTGGTCTTGTGAACCATACTGATATGGTACCGGCTCTCAAACGGAAATACAAGGATAAACAAAATCCCCGTATTTCAGTCTGGGAGTTCAGCAGTCAAGGAATACCACTAAAGACCTGGGAGGACAAGCAGGCAGCCATTGAGACCATCCTGGACATCACCATCGTCAATATGAAATATGGGTTTGGGAAGAGTCGCATCCTACTCTATACTGTTCCTGCCAGAACAGATCTGCCGGAGGTAATAGACTGGAAGGATAAGTACCTTTCCCATAAGCCCTTCATACTGGCTTTGGGTGAGAGTTTTACCGGACCTGTCACTGTGGATCTTGTAAAAGTACCCCACATTCTTTTGGGCGGTTCTACCGGTAGTGGAAAAAGTGTTCTGCTGAAGCTGCTCCTCATGCAGGCATTAAAGAAAGGCGCAGTTGTTTCCATCGCCGATTTCAAGGGCGGTGTGGATTTCCCACCCATTTGGCACAAGCAATGCAAGATGTGCATCGAGGAGGAATCCACACTTTCCTTACTCACAGAACTTGTGGACGAGCTGCAACGGCGCAAAACCTTGCTAGCAGCCTCTGGGCAACCCAATATCGACCGCTATAACGAAGCCACCGGAGAAGACCTGCCACGGTATATCTTCGCCTGTGACGAGATTGCGGAGGTGTTGGACAAGACCGGCCTGACGAAGGAACAAAAAGAGATTGTCGGCAAGATCGAAAGCAAGCTTTCTATGATTGCCCGACAAGGCCGTGCCTTTGGCATCCACCTGATTCTTGCCACTCAGCGTCCGGATGCCAACATCCTTTCCGGACAGATCAAGAACAACGTGAACTGCCGGATCTGTGGCCGTGCGGATACCATCCTGTCACAAATTATCCTGGATAGCACGGCTGCAGCAGAGCAAATCCCCAAGGACGCCCGTGGCCGTTTCCTACTCCACGACGGCACTCTTTTCCAAGCCTATTGGTTCGATGACAGAGGAGGCTGATACTATGACATCATCTAACCTGCAAAATAAATATCCACCTGTCCTCCGTGTGAGGCAGGTGGCCGAAATACTGGTAGTCAGTCATAACACCGCGTATGAGTTGGTCCGTTCCGGAGCGATTCATAGTGTCCGGGTTGGACGCAACTACCGCATCCCTCTGGAAGCGGTGGTTGACTACCTGAGTAAGCACTGATCGTTGCGGATTGACCGCTCGTATGGTATAATATAGGTGTACCTGCTATGCGGCAACGAAAGGAGTAATATTTATGCCGCAAAGCAAAAAATCCACCTCGGGTATGGGTTCTATCCGAAAGATCACAAGAGAGGTCAATGGTAAAACCTATACCTATTACGAAGCGCGTTATACTGCCGGTTTCGATCCCGGAACAGGCAAGCAAATCCAGCGCAGCATCACCGACAAATCCAAAAAGGTCGTTGCCCAAAAGTTGAGAGCCGCTATGGCCGATCTCGATGCAGGCACCTACAAAGCACCCTGCAAGATGACCGTTGCCCAATGGCTGGACATTTGGGTTGCCGAGTATTTGAACAGTGTAAAACCTCTGACCAAGCACAACTACAATAAGCAGGTGCAGAAGCACTTCAAGCCTGCTTTGGGTGCAGTCAGGTTAGATGCACTGGACACCCACACTATTCAGCGGTTTTACAACTCTCTGACCGCATCAGGACTGTCGCCCAAGACAGTTAAGAACCTTCACGGAATTCTGCACTGCGCCCTTCAGCAAGCCATTGCCTGCGATTACCTTTCTCGCAACCCCGCAGATGCTTGTAAACTGCCAAAGGTCACCAAACCGGAGATCAAGCCATTAGAACCGGCAGAGATTGCACGACTGCTGAAGGAGGCAGAGCAAGACGATTATTGCAACCTGTTCATCGTGGCTATGTTCACCGGTATGCGCCAAGGCGAACTGTTGGGTCTTGCCTGGGAATGCGTGGATTTCAAATCCGGCATCATCACGGTCAAGCAACAGCTGCAGTGCAAAGACGGCAACTACTTTTTGGAAACACCCAAAAGCGGAAAGAACCGCACCATTCTTCCTGCACCTATTGTTATGGATGCCCTCCGCAATCAGCTGGAGAGGCAGCAGAAAGAACAGGAGCAGGCAGGAAAAATGTGGGACAACCAGTTTGGCTTGGTGTTCACCGATGCTTTGGGAAAACATCTTGTCCGCCGCACGGTGGTCAAGCACTTCAAAAAGATTTCTCAAAGAGCCGGTATTTCGGACGATGCCCGTTTCCACGATTTGCGCCACAGCTTCGCCGTTTCCTCCCTGTATGCCGGTGATGACATCAAAACCGTGCAGGCAAATTTAGGCCACGCAACCGCCCAATTCACTCTGGATGTGTACGGACACGTGACCCAAAAGATGCGTCAGGAAAGCGCAAATCGGATGCAAAAGTTTTACGAGCAGTTAAACGCTGAAAACGGTCTATAAGGGAAAAATAAGGGAAAAACCTTTATCGAGTTCCCGTTTTCAAAACAAATTAGTTCAAAAAGTTCGGAAAACAAAAGAAAACAGTCAGTAATCGTAAGATTTACTGACTGTTTCTTGGCAGGGGCACAAGGACTTGAACCCAGAGCCTACGGTTTTGGAGACCGCCGCTCTACCAATTGAGCTATACCCCTTTATATGAAAGGCCGGAGGCCTTGTTATCTGGTGGGCCCTCAGGGATTCGAACCCGGGACTATCCGGTTATGAGCCGGAGGCTCTAACCAACTGAGCTAAGGGCCCGTAAATCATAAGTGCCTGAGCACCATCGCCGAATCATTATATCACTCGATATCTATAATGTCAAGGGTTTTCTTTACTCCAGTTCCTTTCGCAGCTTTTCCAGCGCCCGTTTCTCGATACGGGATACATAGCTCCTGCTGATGCCGATGGCCTTGGCTACCTCCCGCTGCCGCTGGGGGTGTCCGTCCTGTAAGCCGTAACGCAGGCTGATGACCTGCTGCTCCTGCTCCGTTAAGCAGGTATCTACCAATTTGCGCACCATTTGCAGCTGCTCCCGGTTGCTGACTTGCTCCAGCAGGTCCTCGTCCTCGCAGACTACATCCATCAGCGAAAGGGCCGTACCGTCGGTACCGGTGTCGATATAGTCCGACAGCGACACATCGTGGCTGGATTTGCGTTGGGCCCGGAAATGCATCAGTATTTCATTTTCCACACAGCGTGCGGCATAGGTAGCCAGCTTTGCGCCCTTGGACGGATCAAAGGTGGTGATCCCCTTGATGAGCCCGATGGTGCCGATAGAGATCAGGTCCTCCTGATCGGCGGTTTGGGCATAGTATTTCTTCATAATGTGCGCCACGAGGCGCAAATTGCGCTCGATGAGTATATTTCGGGCTTCCAAGTCCCCCTTTGCGGCCCGTTCCAGGTAATACTGTTCCTCCTGCGCGGTCAGCGGTTTGGGAAAGCTGCCGGCAGAAAGCTGCAAAGAGTACAGCAGGCTACTGAGTATTAACCATGCGGCGGCGTACATCGCCTCACCTCCACGGTTAAAGGTATTCGCCACAGCCCGTCCTTTTTCCTCTATTTTTGAAAGCCGTAGGTGCCTGTAAGAGGGTCTTGAAAAAAGGGGATTTGGGGGGTCGCAAAGGTCAGCACCGTAAAGGCTACGCCCAGCAAGCAAAAAAGAACAAACGCCTTATCCGGAGAGATGCAATAAGCATGTTGCTTTTCAAAAAGCTTGGTTTCCAGATAGAATGCCATCCCTGCCGCAAGAAAGAAAATGGCGATATTAAACCAGTCCGCCGACACCCCAAGAATCCCTGTATAGGTATAATATATCACAGGAATCACCACCAGTCCCACCAACATACCCACAAGCTTGACACACCAGAACTGGGGGCAGTCTTTGCCCCATTTGGAATACTCTATAAAAGCAAACGCCAGCATGGGGTAATACAGCAGCTTCATATGCTCCCAGATAGATTCATTCACTGCGGAAAAGAGCGCCGCCACCCCGCTGCCCCCTGTCCAATCAAAGAGAAAGTGCAGCAGCGTTCCCAGCACCCCGGTAAAAACAAAGCCTCCCATTTGCCATGTGGACACCGACCGTTTCATCGCCCATCACTCCTTGTCCGATTTTATAGACAAGTATATTCTTTTTTTACAGAAATGATAACGCAAAAAGCGCGCTGCTTTCGCAACGCGCTTTTCATTATTTATTCTTTATACTCTTGCATGGCCCTGAGCGCAGATCACATCTACCACCCGATCCACACATTCCTGGCAGATCTCCTTGCTGGGAGCCTCCACCATAACCCGGATCACCGGCTCTGTACCGGACTCCCGAACCAGGATCCGGCCGGTCTCACCCAGTTGATCCGCCACAGCCTGCACTGCTGCCTGCACGGCAGGATCGTTCTGAGCCTCCGGCTTGGACTTAACGCGAACATTCTTCAGAACCTGGGGATAGATGGTCAGGCCCTCGCACAGCTGGCTCATTTTCTTCTTCTTGGCCAGCATCACTTCCATCATTTTGATACTGGTCAAAATGCCGTCGCCGGTGGTGGCATACTTGGAGATGATAATGTGACCGGACTGCTCGCCGCCCAGGCGACAGCCGTTATTTACCATATATTCATACACATACTTATCGCCCACAGCGGTCTTTGCATAGCCGATACCCTTTTCGTCAAACGCCTTATACAGACCGAAGTTGGACATCACGGTGGTGACCACAGTGTTATTGTCCAGCTGGCCCCGCTCCTGCATATACCCGCCTAAGGCATAGAGGATATGGTCACCGTTGACCACCTCGCCCTTCTCGTCCACGCACAGGCAGCGGTCGGCATCGCCGTCATAGGCAAAGCCCACATCCAGGCCGTTCTCCACCACAAATTTCTGCAGTCCTTCAATATGGGTAGAACCGGCATCCCGGTTGATATTGGTGCCGTCGGGATCGGCATTGATTACATAGGTCTTTGCGCCCAAGGCATCAAAGACAGACTTGGCAATATTCCAGGCCGCGCCGTTGGCGCAGTCCAGACCCACCTTGACACCCTTAAAGGAGAACAGACCCAGTGAGATCAGGTAGCCGATATAGCGGTTACGGCCGGACACATAGTCCACCGTGCAGCCAACCTTTTCCCGGGTGCTGTAGGGCAGTTCCTCCCAGCGCTGACCGAACACTTCCAGCTCACCGTCCAGGTAGACTTCTACCAAAGCGATGGTCTCTTCTTCCATCTTTTCACCGAAGCCGTTAAGGAGCTTGATACCGTTATCATAGAAAGCATTGTGACTGGCGGAAATCATAATGCCGCAGTCAAAACCATCCACCCGGGTCACATAAGCAACAGAGGGGGTGGTGGTAACGTGGAGCATGTAAGCATCTGCGCCGGAGGCGGTCAAACCTGCCACCAGAGCGTACTCAAACATATAGCTTGACCGGCGGGTATCCTTACCGATCACCACACGAGGGGAC
Source organism: Oscillospiraceae bacterium (assembly GCA_017502265.1). Taxonomy (GTDB): domain Bacteria; phylum Bacillota; class Clostridia; order Oscillospirales; family Oscillospiraceae; genus Faecousia. The sequence goes on along the minus strand of JAFVVI010000052.1, from coordinate 35,356 downwards.
TCCTGCTCCCCTGCCCGGCGCTTCAGTTCACCATAGTACCAGCCCAGAAAACGGCCTACCTTAAATGCGTGATCAGCAGTCAGGTTTACATTGGCTTCACCGCGAAAGCCGTCAGTTCCAAAATATTTTCCCATAGGTTAACCCTCTTTCTTGGCAGCGATCACGCCACCAGTCTTATAAATACTGTTTGCAGGCACAACACCCCGTACATTGGAGGTGGGGTACACAGAGGAATTTCTGCCGATGACCGTGCCGGGATTGAGCACGCTGTTGCAGCCGATCTCCACAAAGTCACCCAGCAGAGCGCCTACCTTTTTCTGTCCGGTTTCCACATTTTCATCACCGTGGATCACCACCAGGGTCTTATCGGACTTCACATTGGAGGTGATAGAGCCAGCGCCCATATGGGACTTATAACCCAAAATACTGTCACCTACATAGTTATAGTGGGGAGTTTGGACATTATCAAACAAAATCACATTTTTCAGCTCCACGGAATTGCCCACCACGCAGTTCTCACCTACAAGGGCTGAGCCACGAACAAAAGCGCAGTGGCGCACCTCAGTATTGGCACCGATGATACAGGGCGCGCCCAGATAGGCAGTGGGCGCTACCTTTGCAGTATTATGCACCCAGACACCCTCGGACACTTGGGTATACTCCCCGCCTAAGGTCTGTCCTAAGGAAAGGATCATATCCTTGATGCCCTTCAGCGCTTCCCAAGGATAGGTAAATCCCCGCAGATAATCCGCTGCCAGGGTATGGTCAAGATCGTACAGTTCCGAAATCTGATACATAAAGTTCCTCTTTTCTATAAAAGATGTTTTTAAACGCCACACCGCGCTGTCATTGCGCATTTCCTTCTCTATCTTATTTTGCCCTTTCTTTCCACTTTATAAGACAGATTTTTTGGATTTTTTCTGTTGTTTTTATACCACACTGCCTATCCAAAGTCAATATTTTCTTTGACATTGGCAATTCTTTGGGTATAATAAAAACAGAACAAAAAATAACTATGGAGGTATTATTTTATGGAAAAGAAAAATCCCTACGCCGGTACAAAAACCGAGAAGAACCTGTGGGAAGCCTTTGCCGGCGAATCCCAGGCCCGGAACAAGTACACCTACTTTGCTTCCGTTGCCAAGAAGGCCGGCTATGAGCAGATCGCCGCTTTGTTCCTGCAGACCGCAGAGAACGAAAAGGAGCACGCCAAGCTGTGGTTCAAGGCCCTCGGCGAGCTGGGTAACACCGCCGAAAATCTGGTAGAGGCCGCCCAGGGCGAGCATTACGAGTGGACCGACATGTATGACCGTATGGCCAAGGAAGCTGAGGAAGAAGGCTTCACTGCCCTGGCTGCCCAGTTCCGCGGTGTGGCTGCCATCGAAAAGTCCCACGAGGAGCGCTACCGCGCGCTGCTGCACAATGTGGAGACCAAGGCCGTCTTTGAAAAGGCCGGCATCGTGATGTGGGAGTGCCGTAACTGCGGTCACCTGGTCACCGGTACTGCTGCCCCGGAGGTTTGCCCCGTGTGCAATCATCCCCAGGCCTTCTTCGAGGTCCGCAAGGAAAATTACTAATCTTATATGCAGCAATACACCCGTGTGCTACTGCACACGGGTGTATTTCATCTTTTTTGTAGGGAATGATGAATGTATTTTCTATCCCATAATAACAGGCCCAAACAGCTTGCAAGAATCGCACCAAGAATTAAAATGGCGCAGTTGCGGAAAAATTCCGCGGGCAGCATATAAATGATGGGGTCAGTGCGTCCATCAAAGAGCCAGTTATCCTTACCGGGGAAGAATAGCTTGTGAAACACTGTAAACGCCCGGTTAAAGTCTATGGCCGCCAGTGCGGCTATTGTCACGAAGCTTGCCCCCAAGCCCACCGCCGCCCAAAAGCCGGGGATGTGTCCCCCAAGGCGCAAAGGCTGTTTTCTTCCCAAAATTGCAAGACCGATCAACAGCGCTGCGGAAATCACCAAGACCCCAAGATCCAGCAAAAACAACTTCCGCACATCGGCAAAATGGGATGCTCCCGCCTCTGAAAAAGGCAGCACGCCCGCAGAAAAATTCTTAGAAAGGCCGATGCAGTAATCCATCATTTCTCCATACGCGGTTTGGATCTGACGAATGGATAAGCCGGTGATTTTCGGCAGGTCCAAAGGCTCTATATGCCACCAGAAAAAGGGACGGAACAAAATCGGAAGCACAATCCCGCCGGCAAGCACCACAAGAGCAATCAATACCGCTTTGAAAACACCAAGCACATTTCTTTTCATATTCCGCCCCCCTCCTTTTGATTAGCATACCACAGGCAGAAGCAAAATACAATCCATATTCCCTCTTGACTTTTGGGAAGAATCATGTTTAATTTAGTGTAGGAACATGTTTTTTAGGAGGAAACTATGGCACAACTGGATTTTAATAAGATCAAAGGCTTTATCTGCGATATGGACGGTGTCATCTACCACGGCAACAAGGTACTGCCGGGAGTTGCGGAATTTATCAACTGGCTCAACGCAGAAAAGAAAGAATATCTGTTTTTGACCAACAACAGCGGCTACACCCCCTGTGAGCTGAAATTAAAGCTGGCCCGGATGGGTCTGGATGTACCGGAGCATCATTTCTACACCAGCGCGTTGGCTACCGCTGCTTTTTTGAAGGAGCAAAGTCCCGGCTGCTCGGTATATGCCATCGGCGAGGCAGGCCTGCTGAACGCGCTGTATCAGGCCGGCTGCACCATGAATGACATTAACCCGGACTATGTGGTGGTGGGCGAAGGCAGAACCTACAGCTTAGAAACCCTTACCAAGGCTACCAACTTGGTGCTGGGCGGCGCAAAGCTGATTGGCGCCAACCCCGATGTGACCGGCCCTATTGAAAACGGCATCGCTCCGGCCTGCCGGGCGCTGATTGCCCCCATTGAAATTGCCACCGGCACACAAGCCTACTTCTGCGGCAAGCCCAATCCCCTGATGATGCGCACGGGCTTGAAGCTGCTGGGCTGCCACTCGGCCGAGGCCGTGATGGTAGGTGACCGGATGGATACAGACATCATCTCCGGCCTGGAGACCGGTATGTCCACGGTGCTGGTACTGTCCGGCATCTCCACCCATGAAACCCTGAAGACCTTCGCCTACCGGCCTACCATGGTGCTGGACGGCGTAGGCGACATTGTTCGCCTGGCAAACGGTAAATAAACAAAAATCCCTCGGAAAATTCCGAGGGATTTTTATTGTCAATTAATAAGCAACGCCCCAGAGGATCATATGCTTGACAGGCTTGCCGCAGATGGGGCAAACATCGCCCAAGTTCTCCTGGGCAAAGGGGATGCACCGGGAGGACATACCGGCCTGCTCCTTCATCTTCAGCTCGCATTCCAGCTCGCCGCACCACATAGTCTTGATGAAACCGCCGTTTTTCTCCTGCAGCGCCTTGGCCTCTTCCAGAGAATGGGCCTCGTAGATATGCTCTTCCAGATTCTTCTTGGCTCTGGCGTACATACCCTCGTGGACCAGCTGCAGCTGCTGGGCAACGGCCTGTTCCAGGTCTTCCAGCTTCACAACGGTCTTCTCGCCGTCGTTTCTGCGGACCAGTACTACCTGACCGTTTTCCAGGTCACGGGGGCCACACTCCACCCGGAGGGGCACGCCCTTCATCTCGTACTCAGCGCACTTCCAGCCCATGGAGTTGTCGGAATCGTCCACCTTGACCCGGAGACCGGCCTCGATCAGGCGGTTCTTGATGTCGGCAGCGGCTTCCAGAACGCCGGGCTTATGCTGGGCGATGGGCAGCACGATAACCTGAATGGGGGCAACCTTGGGAGGCAGTACCAGACCGTTATTATCACCGTGGGTCATAATGATACCGCCGATCAGACGGGTGGAAACGCCCCAGCTTGTCTCGTGGGGGTTGGATTTCTGGTTGTTCTTGTCGGTAAACTCGATCTCGAAGGCCTTGGCAAAGCCATCGCCAAAGTAGTGGGAAGTACCGGCCTGCAGAGCCTTACGGTCATGCATCATACACTCGATGGTATAGGTGGCCTCTGCACCGTTGAACTTCTCCTTCTCGGTCTTCTGGCCCCGGGTAACGGGCATTGCCAGCACATTCTCGCAGAAGTCGGCATAGACATTGAGCATCGTCTCGGTGAAATTCTTTGCCTCTTCAGCGGTGGCGTGGATGGTATGACCCTCCTGCCACAGGAACTCTCTGTGCCGCAGGAAGGGACGGGAGGTCTTCTCCCAGCGCAGAACGCTGCACCACTGGTTATACTTCATAGGCAGCTGCCGGTGGGTCTGCAGGACATTTGCAAAATGCTCGCAGAACAGGGTCTCGGAGGTGGGACGGATGGCGTAACGCTCTTCCAGTCTCTCACCGCCGCCCATAGTCACCCATGCGCATTCGGGCGCAAAGCCTTCCACATGGTCCTTCTCCTTCTGCAGCAGGCTTTCCGGGATCAGCAGGGGCATATAGACATTTTCAACGCCCTGCTTTTTGAACTCCTTGTCCATAATTTGCTGAATATTCTCCCAGATGGCATAGCCATAGGGTCTGTAAATAAATACACCCTTAATGGAGGAGTAGTCAATGAGCTGCGCCTTGGTGCACACATCCGTGAACCATTGGGCAAAGTCTACCTCCATATCGGTTATCTGTTCTACCTTTTTCTCTTTTGCCATAGTTTTTCACCTCAAGCATTATTTGTTATCCGTACTTTATATTGTAGCACGCCTGTCAAGGGTTTGCATAGAATGAAACACAGTTTTTTAAGGGAGGACGGTATGACGCAGGTAACGCTGATTTTAGAGCCTTCCGTAGCTCTTTTTTATACCCGCATTGCCCAGGCTGCCGGGGTTTCTTTGGAACAGGTGCTGAGCGATGCCCTGTTTAAGTTGGCCGGGGAGCTTTCCCTGGAGGCATTGCAGCCGGGATAATGCCCATCCCTACAAATAAAAATACCCCCGCGATGGGGGTATTTTTTACTGATTTTAAGCTGCCTCTTCGGTGGCAGATTGGGTATTCACCACAGGGACTTCCGCCGGGGTCAGCTTGGCCATATACTCCTCTAAGGTAAGGCCGACGGCCTTCAGTTCCAATGCAAGCTCCGTGCCCACATAACGGAAATGCCACGGCTCATAAATAATGCCGGTAATCTCGATCTTGTTGTCCGGGTAGCGGAGAATGAAGCCATACTCCCAACAGTGCTCTCCAAGCCAATCATAGGTTGCGTTACCGCCATTCAGATCCGCCGCAAGGCCGGTCTGATGCTCGCTGTGGCCGGGGATCGCGGTAGTCTTGCCGGTTTCTGCCTCGGCCTGTTCCTTGGTCATACCGGCTGCTATAAACTTAGCAACGCTCTGATCCCACATCCGTTGCTGGAGAGCCTTGGATCGGTAGGTATTATTGATGGTACAACCAACGCCTGCTGCCCGGCAGTCGGCGATCATTTTCTCCAATGCGTCCCGGCCAATGCTGGCAAACTGGAAGCCCTCAAGGGTGGACATTTGCAGCACATAATCCTCCGGCACGGAATGCCAGGGATTGCACAGCAGAACATATTTGCCCTGAGAGGAGAAGAAACTGGACACGCCGTCGATCTTCACCTCGCCCACGGCCATTTTGCCGTCCGGGTGCAGGAAGTAGCGGTCCTGCTCCAAGGTCAGCCAACCGGTGGCCAAGGTACCGTCGGGGTTGCAATAGTAGCGCTCGCCCTCCCATTCCAGCCAGCCTGTATGGGGGTGGCCGTCTTCATCAAAGTAGTACTTGCCGGTGTCGTCTTCATACCAGCCGGTGACCACAGAGCCATCCTCATGGAAGCGGAAGCGAACATTATCCAGCTCCTGCCAACCGGAGACCGTGTAGCCCTCGGCTGTGAAGTAATACAACTTTTCTTCGACCTTCTGCCAGCCGGTCAGCGCCACGCCCTCCTGGGAGAAATAGCTGCGCTTTCCGTCCATTTCCTGCCAGCCGGTGGCCATTGCGCCGTCCTCAGCAAAATAGTAGGACTTTTCTTCGATCTTCTGCCAGCCGGTGACCATTTTGCCGGCATCGCCCAAATAGTAGGACTTGCCGTCCACGGTGTGCCAGCCGGTAGCCCGGACACCGGAAGCGTCGAAGAAGTACCGCTGGCCGTCGATCTCCTGCCAGCCGGTGGCCATTGCGCCATCTTCGGCAAAGTAATAGAGCTTGCCATCTATGTACTGCCACTGGGTCTGCGGCCGTCCAAAATAGTCCAAATAGCGTACCACACCGTTTTTCGTATGCAGGCCGCTTCGGTCCAGCAGGTCCAGGCCGAAACCGAACCGCAGCAGGCTGTACACCGCGCAGATCAGCGCCACAACACACAGCACCAGCGCCGCGATGCGCTTAGGCCGGGTATTCAACAATTTCATATTGGATAACTGTTCTTTTAACAAATTTCGACACCACCCAAAACAATCTTTCGACATTATAACACAATCATCCCCGTCCTGCAAGCAGGGAATTTCCGGCCGGGAATAAAGCTTAACAGAAATCGCCGGCTAAGATTAGATTGCATTTCTGCCTTACAAGATAACTGTATGCAGCCATTTATAAACAGGCAAAAGGAGAATGACTGTCGCCCGTCATTCTCCTTTTTTAAGTTTTCAGAAAGGTTTGTAAATCCGTAATGATACCCGGTACGCTCTGCATATCAGTTGCTGTCCTCAACAGCGTTGCACCGCACCGTTACACGACTAGCTCCGCCGGGGGTGCAGGTGTAGAGCGACAGGGCAAATCCGCTGGCGATCATTTCCTGGGTGGCTTCCTTTGGTAATGTTTCTAAAAGTACGACTTCATAGCCATGGTCTGCACCATTCACATCGGTAAAGATAACGATATCTCCCGCCTGCAGCTGCGATAATCGGCCAAAATGCGATTTATAATTATGTGCGGCAATCACAAAATCCTTTTCGTAATAGGACCCGTAATAATGACACGGCGCTTCCTTTAGCTTTGCATAGCTCCAATCTGTCAAGACAGGCAGTTCCAAATTCAAAACCGGGACAGAAAGAATCCCGATGCAGTCATAACCGTCCACTTTAACGGTTGTCATTTCCATATCATCAAGCAAAGAGGATCCCAATTGCTTTTCATCGATTATGCTTTGTACATCCTCAAGAAGAGATTGGGCAACCTCTTCTGCGTTCTTGTTTTCCCATCGATTGTATACTACGAAGCCGACGGCGCTCAGTATGCAAACAACACCAAGGAAAATACAGATTACACCGATCCATTTACGCATTTGTGTTCCTCTTTTTCTGCAATAGGGTGATTCCAACGGCAATTAACAGCATGCCGCTGATTGACAATACAGGAATCGGCCATATCCGCTGACCGGTTTGCGCCAAGGTGGAGGTATTGGTAACCGTAAAAACATATCCTGTTTTGGAATATGTTGCTGTGAAGCCCTTGGGTACATCGATTTCCTGAATGCTGTAGGCATCGCTTTCCGGCATATCGGTGTAGGTTACCTGCCAATTGTTTTGGGCATTCAGAGTTGCTGCCTTGACCACATTGCCATTTTGCAAAAGCTGTACTGTAACACTTTCCGTTGCCTCGGTGGATGCATCGGTGTTCCACACCTTTTTTATAGTGATGGAAGTGAGCCTTGCAACCTCCGTTTTTGGGGAAGCATTTACCTCGTACACATACTCGCCATCCTTTTCATTGGGGACTGTCACAAGGAAGGGTGTGCAAGGTGCAAAGCCTTCTACATTACCCGTCTGCTTAACAAAATATAGTCCTAATGAAAGCCCATCGCACAACGCCGTTCCCTGGGCATTGGTTGTTATTTTAACAGAAGGTACGCTGTGCTGCGATACAAACGCATCCAGCTTTGTAGCAAGTGTCGTATCATTGATTGCGGTATCAAGCTGTTTGAAATCTTCCGTGTAGTCATAAATTAAATTTCCGTCTGCATCCATTGCAACTGTTGCAACATAATACACACTAAGCTCTGCGCCGACGATTGGCTCTTTTTTATACTGCTCCGTCAGCGTCACAGAAACAACTCCGGTTTTTTCCCAGTCAAAATCTTGCGCAAAAACCGCAAGTGAACAGGTCAGAATCAGTAATGCTGTCACACACAGGGTGATCATTTTACGGCGCATACTCTGTACCTCCTTCCTCTTTTTTCTTTTGCTGGGTATTTTGGGGCGGCTCTCTGTACTTAACAAGCAAGTGAATCAAAAGCACAAGGAGCATCGGCGCGGCAACTGCCGGTGTTACCAGCAAGGGTTCTATGCGAAATGCCTCGTTGGAGACATAAAGCACAGGTTTTTCTTTGATGGTTTCAATTCTGACGCCCCGCACCAAAAGCCGGTGTGTATTGATGCCATAAGGGGTACAGGTGAATAAGGTGCAATAGTCGCCGCCTTCAATGATTTGCAAGTTTGAAACATCGGTAGGTTCTATGACTTTTATAAAATCGACCTGATAGGTCAGCACCTGATCCAATATGATGATTTGAAAGGTATCGCCCTTTTCTACCCGATCAAGGTCGGTAAACAGCTTTGAACTGGGCAAGCCTCTATGCGCAGACATAACACTATGGGTGTTTTCGCCGCCTACCGGCAAGCTGCTGCCTTCCAAATGACCCACGCCTCTGCTCAGCACATCGTCCGATGTGCCGTGGTAAATGGGAAGCTCCACGCCAATGCGGTCGATTTTCAAATAACCGATCATCGCATTTTCTGTTACGGTAAGGGTTTCATAGTAGCCCGGCACATTCTTATAATCCACCAACGGATAATCGGTTTCGTAAAGTGCCTTATTATAAGCGTAAGCGTTTTCAAAAGCAGCAGTATAGTCTTCTGGTTTCAAGTTTTCCAAAACCGATTCATAGTCTGTAATTGCCCGGCTTTGGGTCTTACTGTTCCAAAAATCGCTGAAGGCAGGATATAACAGAATGCAGATACCTACCAAAAAACCAAGGGTCAAAAAAATCACGGTCTTATGTCTTCTCATAGGCATCTCCTTTCTGTTATACTTTTAATGGGAGGAGAGAAGAATCTCTCCTCCCATTGTGTTTCTTTTTGCAGGTTAAGAATTAGTCATTATAAACAGACATCTTCTTGTGGGTGATCAGGAACACGGCAAAGCCGATTGCCAGCAGAGTGCCCACGGTGATCAGCCAGAAAGTGCCTTCGCCACCGGTGGAAGGGAGCACAACGCCCTGGCTGTTGTGCACAACAGTGTGGGTCAGGTCGTAGCGGATCTCGGTGTGGACGCCGTCGGTCTGCTGAATGTCAGCAACAGAGCCATCTTCCTTAGCGAAGATGCTGAAGGGGCGGATGTCCTTACCGGCCTCGAACTTAACGGGCTGTGTCAGCGCGTTATAGCCGCTGGGAGCCTTAACTTCCTCCAGGTAGTAAGTGCCAGCCTTCAGACCCAGAATTACCAGCTTACCGTTTTTCTGAGAAACAACCAGGTTGTTCTGCTCAACAGGCTGGCCTTCTTCGTTGGTCAGATAGTTGCCCAGATATGCTGCATAGAGGTCTCTGGTAGTATCCTTACCGGTGCCACTTACGGTAGCAAGGGGGGTGTTATGGCTGTCCACAATGTAAACGCCGGCGATTTTGGTGGGGAGCAAGTATACAGGATCGGTGCAAGCTACATCCTTGTAAACACGGAACTGGGCGCCTGCCAGATTTACACTGGTAGCGATGTCGTCCTTCAACAGGCCGATACCGTAAACATAGGTTACAACTTCTTCAGGCGTTGTATAGCCGGTTTCGTGTTCGCTGGTCCAGGAGGCGTAAGCCTTGTTGAAACGGTTGCCGTGGGTAGTGTTACCGATAGCAGCGTCTGCTTCGATTACTGCTTTATAAGTAATTTCTACCAAAGAGGGGGAGGTGAACTCGAAAGTTGAGTCATCCTCAAACTCCAGGGAGTAGGAAACAACTTCGTCTGCATCGTTGGTAACGTCTTTCAAGGTGCGCTTATTCAGCCAGGGAATGGTAATGCGGAACTCATCTTCGCCCAGGTGCACCAGGTACCACTGTGCATTGTCGCGGGTCTTCTTGTCTGCAGGAAGATTCCTCCAGCTGTCAGGGTGATTGGAATCCTCGTTCAAAAACTCCCAATTGCCATTGTCCAGGTTGGCCAGGTCCAGATAGTAACCTCTGGGAAGCTCTTTACCGTCGACAGTAACCTTGAAGCTGTCAAATTCTGCCCAGATTGCCTCGCCCTTTTCGTCGTGGATCTGATAGTACTTGATCTTCTTGTCGCCATCGTAGTTGGTAGCTTCGAAGGAGATCTTATAGGTGACCTCGTCGCCGATGTTGGCGGAGTTGGATTCACCCCAGGTGGGTTCGCCGTTTTCTACACCGGTCTGAATCAGCTTGTTAAAGCCGGTACCGGGCTTCTGGTTCTTATCGATGACGGAAACATTGGGAGTGTTGGAGTTAATGGTTACGGTAGAGCCCAGAGAACTGGTAATCAGGTAGTAACCATAGGGCATATCTGTAAATGTTACGGTATCGGAATCAGCGGTGATTGTTTTATTTGCTGCAAGACCGCTATCTTGTACCAACTTGGTCAGGTAGTCGATCAGGTCTGCATCGTTGACACCTTCCTTCTTGGTCACAGTACCGGTGCTGGTATTGTAAACGAAGAAGCGGTTGTCGTAGGTAGTAGTATCAGGGAAGATTTCGTCAAAGTACGGGCTGCCGTCAGCAATGTAAGAAACTGCAGTTTTGCCGTTAACATCTGTACTGATGGTTGCGCCGAAGATCTTGTATGCCTTGTATTCGCGCTCTTTGGTTGCGTTGGTGACAGTAATCGTGCCGGTTTCCTCGGCTGCAAAAGCGGTAATACCCAAAGACAGCACCATTGTCAGCACCAAGAGGATGGATAATAATTTTTTCATAATATTTTTCCTTTCGTTTGAAATTTTTCTTATTAAATTGTGGAAACAGTCAGGCGCTTAATTTTGATTTTACGCCAATTGCGGAGGCCTAATGTTTTGACCTCCTTTCGTTTTTGCGCCTCAAGCTGAATCCGTATACGAGCGGACCTATGGTAAGAACCAATCCGCAAAGTATATAAATGGGTGTGCCTATTCCACCGGTGGCAGGTAGCATCACATTTACGGGATAGTTAGCAATATCAATGATGCCCACCTGCTCAAAGGGAATTCGGTAAGCCTCTACATCGTAAAGAAGCTTATCGCATTCGCTACAGGCATTGCCGGAATCGCTGCAGAAGCAGAACCAATGCTGGGTATCGTCCAATTGGTATGCAGGAGGTGGTCGAACCTCTTGCAAGTAGTAGAGCATATGTTCCTGCAAAATAATGCCTTGGATAACATTGGTTTGGAACACAAGCCTGCCGTTGCTGTCGGTGACACCGGTGGTAATCAGACCGCCCTGGGCGTTGTGCAAACCAAAGGTTGCGCCCGGAAGAGGTTTTTCTGTCAGCGCGCAGGTTTTAAACACATCTACCGAGAAGCTCTTGGTGGCGATGTTGATATCTGCATAGACCTTTTCAACGGCATCGTCAGAGACCTCATCGCCCCACAGCGTGATGGAAGCGGAGTTGCTGTACTTAATGCCTCCCGTGATCTGCTCCGGCATAATCAATGTAGTGTCGTAATCAAGTATGTACTTGACCGGTTGGGGATTCAGGATCACGATGTTCAGCACATGGACTTTCTTGCCGGAGGTGTTCACTTGATGGCCTGTGCCGTCATAGGTTACGGTATAATCCACATCTTGCTGCAGGAAGCTTGTGTGACCGTTTGCATTTTCAGTTGTGATAGCAAGCGAACCGCTTATATAAGCAAGTGTGTCTGTCATTTCATCGCGAATTGTCAGAGGCGATCCGTCTGTCAACATCTGCTTCGCTTCATTGACTGTGATCTTATAGTGGGCGGTATAGCCGTTAAAATCGTGGGTCAACTGTTTTTCAAACAAATTGGGAATGGCGACCGTCGCATCATCATAGGAAACCCGAACGGAGTTGCTGCCATCGGGCATATAGTACAGTTGCGCATGGTTGTTTACTTGATAGCCAAGTGAGCCATATTCTTTAATTAAGGACAGATCCTCGGTTTTGTAAACGAAGGTAAAGGTCATATTCTGGGTCTCTGTCCAACACTGGCAAAAACCGTTGGCAGCCCATTCACCATTATCTTTCTGGAACCAGTAATCTCCACAACCTGTCCAGTGGCAGGTTTCCGGAGTGCATTGGCAGCGGCAGAGGAGATTGATCGTTCGGTTGTAGCTGATACCATTTTCTGTTGCTGTCCAAGCATTGTCCCAAGCGAACATATCCTCATCCGTAGCATCCTGAATGCGAGGTATTTGGATAGCTTTCCCATTATAGATTGTTGTAACTGTAGATAGATGGGCATCATTTTGCGCACGGCCTATGATTGTGCCCTTATCGTCCATGAGACGCATCTCATCCATAACAAACCAGGAATATTCCGCTCGCTGGCCTTCCGGCCGTCCCGGTATGGTAACCTGGAACTCCCAAAGGAATCCGCCTCCGGCAGCATCGGATACAAAAGAGCCGTTCTTAACGATCTCGGCTTCAATCTCAACATGGGTAAAATTACTCCAGCCCCATGCGGTCTGGCCGTCCACTGTGACCTTATTCTCGTAGTCAAAGGTGCCCGGGGTATTGAGCTGCGTGGGGGTGGAAGTATAATTGATCAGGTAGACCCAGCCATCATTTCCCAATTCCAGCTCTCCGCAATAGTCGCAGGTAACAGTTTTGGGGATCTTATAGGACCATCCTGTTTCATTCCATATCAGGTGTGGGTCGTCAGCGTAAACAGTCCAGTTATGCCATCCACCATCCGGATCGGAAACGCCAAATGTCAGACCGCCGTCTATATCCGATTGTGTGTAGCTATGGGGTCTGCTCCAATCGCTCAGGGTGGGTTGGTCGGTAAGAATATTTCCGGGAATCTGAGAATCTGTGTGTCCGTCGATTCGCACTGTCCAATTGATTTTTTTTGCGCTCGCATTGGGAGAACCCCATTTTGATAAAACGGTTGGGTCCTTCTGCTGGACGGGCGGTTCCACCTTAACTGTGATTAAGCCGTCAAAATCGATGGGGTCTTCCTGCTCCGGGAAGTGGATGCCCAGTGTGGAACTGATAGTAATGTCCGCACGGCTATTTATATGCTCGTTGAACACAAGGGTAATCAGACCCGTATCCGTGACCTCCCAGCTACCAACATTCGTTCCGTCCTTCAAGACGAAATGACCTGCACCACCATTTACCATCATACCGTTGGGGATTTGATACTGATATGTTCCCGGAAGAAATCCCTTCGGGCTATTAAAGGTAAAGGTCAACTTGTAGTCTTTGTTAGCCACAGCAATGTAGTTGCCGTTTACATCCTTGGGCAGTTCCACATTATTAAGGTCCAGCAATGTAAAAAAATAGTTGCCGCCATTGGCATGTAAATAAGGAATCAGTTCTGTTGTCGAGCGGGAAGCTTTATATGTGAAGCTTTGCATTCGCCGTTGTTGATTTTTATCGCCTGCAATTATGGAAAAAACAGGGCCGTTTGATATATCCAACAAGTCATCCGTCTGTAATTTATCCAGGGGGGCAGGTGTTTCCGTGGATCCCCAACCAACAATGGACGGGTCGCGCAAGAGCATCATGTCATTCGTAACTGCATTGTGTATATCACCACGAATCACATAGAAAGCAGAGTTAAATATTTCTGTAACAATACCTGCTGTGTTGTTGTTAAAAAATACAATATCTCCACTTTGGGGAACATAGCCCCCCGCAGGAATGTATTTTCCGTGTGTTTTCCAAAGTTCTGCCATCATTGCAGCGCCGGAACTGTTCGGAAATTCTGCTGCATTTGCTCCGGCATAACTCAGGCAGAACGACACAAACATCGCAGACCAATCGTTGTAAGGCGCTCCGTACCATGCGCCATATCTTGTATAACCATGTCGTACACCGTCGTCGTTTACCTCAAAATTCAGCTGACTCTCAGCATATCCCACCTGGGTTTTGGCAATTCCGACTAAATCCTCACGAAGAACACCGGTGTACGGATAGTCAGCAAACATATTTTGCCAATCCAACAAGGTTTCTGTATCCGCCTTGGGGTCGGAGTAACATCCAGCTTTGTGAATATGCTCTGGCAGACCGCAAATCAGGACATTTTCTCTCACGCAATCTTCGATATGTTGGTGTTCCTCATATCCGCAAGATGCGTTATTTGCAATCGTAATGCCTGTCATGCGCAGGTTCCATACGGTGACAAGCGCTACGAGCAGTGACAGGGCTGTCAGAATCGCTACAGCACACCGCCACCGTCGTTTTTCAGTATTCAATTGTAACAAGTACTGTTCAATGAAACCCATAAACGCTTGTCCTTTTGCTGCTTATGCTCTGCTTGTTTAAAAAAATCGGATGCTCTTAAATGGCCATACTCTAAAGAAAACTTTTCCGACAATCTGATCCTTTGGAATGCATCCGATCAGTGAGTTACGGGAATCGATAGAGCTTTCCCGCATATCTCCCACTACAAAATACTGCTCCTGGGGCACTTGGAATGGAAATTCCAGATCACATTCTCCCAAGGCCATTTGCTGTACATACGGTTCTTTCAATTTATCGCCATTGAGATATACATTTCCGTCAATATCGATTTCGATCCAATCGCCCGGCAAACCAATTACTCGTTTTATCAAAAGTTTATTGTTCCAAGTGAATCCACAAAGATCACCCCGGTCAAAGCGGGGTGTTTTGGTAAGCAGCACGATGTCACCGTTTGACAGAGTCGGCTCCATGCTGGTGCCCTCAATTTGAAGAACGGGTAATATCAGCGTTGCAATCAACACGGAGACCGCAGCTACGATCGTTAAGACATATACCGTTCCGCGCAAAGCTTTGTTGTAAGCTTTCTGACGGCGGTATCTCTTTCGTTCTGTTTCAACTTGACTTTTCGTAGGAAGAGAAACTTCCTTTTTCTTTCTGTGTATCATACCCATCACCCGTTATCCGAATGACTCTGCCCGTATTCTTTCAAAATCGCCTCTATTGCAGAATCGTAATCGCCATGTTTCTTTTTTGCGCCCCCAAGGATTGCTTCCGCCTCCGCTTGCGCCTCTGCCAGAATCCTCTGTCGCTGCGCTTCCGTTTCTTCACGGATCGCTTTGATTTCATTTAAGTATTGCTCCGCAGCATTCTGTGCGCTGCGGAAGCAGTCGTTAATTTCCAGGGCGGCATCGGCAATATTGCCGGCATTGCGCAAACGAAGCCGTTTGTCGGCCAATTCCCGTTCCAATTCCTGTTTTTCTTCATTCAGTTTGTCAATTTGCAATTGGAACTGGTAGATAATATCGATCAGCTGCGCTCTACTGAGTCTTTTAAATTCCTGATCCGTCATATGCCGCGCCTCCTTTCAAAGACGATTTCTTTCCGGTATTTATATTTTATTATGTACTCTCTTACAAATCAATAGGTTTATGGATCATTTTTCAAATTAGAGCAAGCCACCCACACCGCAAATGATTAAATATACAATAAAAACAGCGGGGCCAATAAGCGCAGTAATAAGCGACTTTACACCATAACCCTTACGACGCAAAGCAACCGAAGCCGCAATACACAATACCGAAAGCGAGGGAATGAAGTACAAAACTTGACGATAAAGCTCTGGACCGCCGCCATTAATATCGATTAATGCCGCTGCAATTGTAATAAACGGCACAAGGATAAAGCCGATAACAAAATTCAAAATAATAGAAACAACATCAATTGCTTTGCGCTGTAATTCTTTTTCTTTTCTTGCAAAAATAATTATTGCAACAAGAGCGAGTAGTGCAATAAGCAGCGTTGGCAATACAATCGCACCGCTAAAATAGGAGATGTGTGAGAAAACAAACGAATTTTCAATCGGCGCGGGGTATTCAAAACTGATAAGTTTTACGCCTTGTGCCGATAACGTTTCTTCATCATGATACTCGGTTTCTTGAGCATCATAATAATAAATTCTTGGTTCAAAAGGCTCGTCGTCAAAGTAATCATACTCGGTGTCGCCCATCAAATAGTCCGCATAAAAATGGGACCATAATTCAACACGAGTATTTTCATCTTTTTTGAGAGTATAAAGCGTGTCGTCTTCTCCTGAACTCTTGAGCTCGCCGGCGTAGACGCGGGACTTGGTATCGGCATATCCGTCGTTTCTGACGTAATGTACCTTATAAACGTCTTCAATGGTAACCCTTTCGCCATTCAGTTCGTATGTAATAGAAAAAGGAAACTCTCCTTCCGTAACGGTAGGTTTTTTGGCTATGCTGCTGATAATCGAATAAGCAGCTATTGCTAAAATTGCTACAACAAGAATAATTGTGGGTAAAAACAGTTTTTTGTTTTTCATAATCTTGTTCCTTTCCACCAAGATTTAAAAAATCAATGTGTCAACCTTGTTAAGTAGCACCGCAAGCATTTCTTTGCATCTTGCAATTTTTGCAGGGCTGTCTGCCTCTTCAGGACGGCGAATAGCACGACGAAGCATACGGGTATAACCGATGATCATCGCTTTTTCTGCAACGCTTCTGCAAACAGTTTCATCCTCGGTACCCAGATAAGCCTTCAGTGCCATATCCCAGAATCTTTCAGCCGTTTCGTGGGTGTAACCGTAGAAATTCATCGTCACTTGATGATCCAGCTCAGAATATCCGATAAATGCATTAAACATAGAACCCAGTTCAAATACAGGGTGACCCATGCACAGGGTATCCATGTCGATGAGCAGGGGTTCGCCGTTTTGTACCATAATGTTATTGGTGTGGTAGTCACCGTGCATCAGGGTGTTTCTCTTGGGAACGGCTTCAATCAAGGCGCGAAGTTTTTTGCCTTGCTCTTCAGGAAGATGAGGGGCTACAAAGTCTGCCCAGGCAAGAGCAGTTTCCTTCATGTCGGGAACTTCGCCGTCTTCTACCTTGATGGCGTGAATGCTTTTCAGCATATCAATGTAATATTTCGCCGCCTCAGACATATCATCGGGGTTATTGCGAATCAATTTGGTAACACTGGTGGCATTCAAAAGCTCAGTGACCGTACCGTAGCCGTCATCCACACGAACGATACCGTAAGGAATTGCGGTATTGATGCCGAGAACAAAGGCTTTTCTCGCATTTTCCCGTTCTTGCTTAATCTCAGGAAGCGCGTCCTTTGCATAATAGGTCTTGAGGATGTTTTCATCATCGTAGCGATAAACGGCACCGTTAGCACCCTTTGCAATGAACTCACAACCCTCGACGCTCATTCTCTGATATGCCTTTTCAACCGTAACCATATCGGTAAATCCGGTCATATCAAAGACTTCGTATACGTCAGAAGCCACGTTAATAATGGCAAGCTTAGGTTCTTCTTTTCTCAGTCTTAAAATCACACGCAAGCCTGCGGAAGATATGTACTCCAGTTTATCGGCATCCACCACAGTGTGCTTGCCTGGGTTATCATTTTTAATACTGAAAATCTTTTCTTCTGCTTCAGCTACGTTGGAAGCATCGATTCTGCCTTCAACGGCAATATATAAAATATCTTTGTCTATACGATAGGTAACATCCATTTATTTATTCTCCTTTTCCAAACACGAGTTCCGTAAGCGTTTTGTATTCAAGCCACGCCGAAGTGTTAGACAAACGCTCGGTCAATTTAACAATTGCGCGGTAGTACCAGGCCTGCTCATTAACATCCTTTTGATTGAATCGCTGCCACATTGCCTCGCCCTCTACTTTGAAATCACGGTAGATGGAACGCATATTGGCAAGCTTATCGCCCAGCCATACCATCAGCACGGCAATATCATCAGTGTTTTTGAGAACACTGAGAGATTCTTCCTTGCGGATACGCCAGGTTGACGCAGGCGGCAAGTCGGCACGTTTATCCTCGGTTTCAGACTCCACAAGTTCTCGCACACGTCTGCCGAATCTCTCTTCAATTTCCTGGATGGTAATACCCGCGTCCTCTACAACATCGTGCAGTGCGGCTGCAGCGATCAAATTCTGATCATCCGTCATCGTGCCGACAATCACAGCCGCTTCCATTGGATGCAGGATGTATGGGGACTCACTTTTTTTGCGTCGCATTCCGTCGTGGGCCTTCACTGCAAATGCGACAGCCTCGCTTACAAGCTCCATTATTCAATTACCAAAATGTCGGCAAATCCGGTCATTTCAAAGACTTCCATAACCGCTTCACAAACGCCCGTTACTTTCATAGAGCCAATCTTTTGCATCTTCTTCTGCGCGGCAAGCAGAACACGAAGTCCTGCACTGGAGATGTACTCCATGCCCTTTACGTCAAGAACAAGGTTTTTGGTATCTCCAATATCCTCATTGATGGTTTTATCAAGCGCGGGGGCAGTGATAGTATCAAGTCTTCCTACAATCTCGATGATGGTTTCCTGATTATTTTTCTTGATTTCAATAGTCATACAGTTAAATCTCCTTTATATCTTTTTAATCATGGTCAAAACATTTTCTCCGTTTTCGTAGGAGTAACTAAGTGAATCCATTGTTTTCTTGGCAATAAAGATGCCAAGACCGCCTATTTCACGATCCTCAGCCGATAAAGTAATATCAGGATCCGGTTTTGCGAGCGGATCAAAAGGAACGCCTTTATCCGTCATACGGAAGGTAATAGCACGGCTTTGGTCGTCAAAACCAATATGGAGCGACATATCACCTTCGCCGTCGGGGTAGGCATAGTGAGCAACATTGACGAACACTTCTTCAATGGCGACACAGATTGCCGTTTGGATTTTTATAGGACATTCAAAGCCCTCAAGAGTTTCCTCTACAAAGCCGAGAACCTCAGACAACGATTCGGTTTTGGCAGGGAATGTTTTATTCGTCATATGCTCACCTCCTTTTTTAGGTTTGTAATCAAACATTAGCATGGTAATATCATCAAACTGTGGTGCTTCACCCACAAACTCATCGATATTGGCTTTCAGCGCCGGTAAAAGTTTAGTGGCTTCCATAGAAGCATTTTTGTTCATAAAGGATAACAGTCTATCCTCACCGTAAAGCTTGTTGTCTATGTTTGTAGCCTCCGGCACACCGTCTGTGTATAAGAATAATCGGTCGCCTTCGTTTAATGTGATTTCGACGACTCGGTAACGAACACCCTCCATACCTGCAAGAACAAATCCGGCACGGGTTTTTAAAGTTTCAAACGAGCCGTCTGCACGTTTTAAGAGGGGTGGATTATGGCCTGCGTTGGCAAACTGTACGTTGCCGGTAGTCAGATCCAAAATACCCATCCAAGCCGTTACAAACATACCCGACTCATTGTTTTCACAAAGCTTTTCATTTGCCTTTGTAAAGATGTCATTTACAGCCATACCGCTTTCTGCAAGGTCTTTGATAATGGTCTTGGCAGTCATCATAAACATTGCCGCCGGAATACCCTTGCCCGAAACATCCGCAGCAAGGAATGCCACGGTTGTATCATTTAACTTGTAGAAATCGTAGAAGTCACCGCCGACTTCTTTTGCGGCGATCATTTCAGCATAGATGCCATATTCTTCGTTTTCGGGGAAGTTTGTGGGCAGTGCCGAAAGCTGTATTTGTTTAGCATATTCCAGCTCCTTATCAATACGGGCAGCTGCTTCGGCGATATACCGTTTCAGGGTAGCAACTGTGGAGTTGATATCGTCTGACAGCGAAGCAAATTCCACGTTGGAACGCACATCGACAGTCACGCTCAGGTCACCATCTGTAATTTGCGCAAGGGTATCGTTGATTTTTTTCAGATTATTAATGATAACGCGCTTAATGAGTAAGTAAATAAATACGAAGAGGGTCGCAAAAATAATCACCTGCATAAAAACGCTTGTCAGCATAGAAGCGTCGCGCATAAACATAGCTTCATCCACCGGCATAGCCGCAATCAGGCAATAACCCTCAACAAACTTGAATACATACATATATTCTGCGCTCAAATTACTGATACCATCTACAATGTCGGCATTATATAGTGCGGTAGCAGTTTGCCCTTGAGTCATCTCTTTGGGGGGATTAATGCCAATTGAAGAAATATGCTTGCCTGCATAGTCATTATCAATTACCATGTTGAGTTGTTCATCAAGTACCGCTACAAAACCGCTAGTACCGACATGACGATTCTTGGTAACATCAATTACAAACTCATTGAGCATTTCATGGAACTGCTCGGCATCATAACCAACTTGAATAAATCCACCGTTTTTTAAGTTGATAGCAGCATATTTTCTCCAAACAGATTCATCCTTGCCTCTAGGCGAATACTCTTGTACGAAAGAATCCTGAACTCTAAGCGTATCTACAAATTCTTTGGATTGAGCCTTGCTATTCATATCATAGTTATTAATAACATCCGCTTCTGTGGAATTTGTGATTAAGCCACCCGGAGCAACAACATTGATTTCCTT
Source organism: Oscillospiraceae bacterium (assembly GCA_017502265.1). GTDB lineage: Bacteria > Bacillota > Clostridia > Oscillospirales > Oscillospiraceae > Faecousia. The sequence goes on along the minus strand of JAFVVI010000052.1, from coordinate 14,923 downwards.
GATATCGTATTTTTCTGCAAAGCCGGACAGGGATACCGCCGGATCTTTTTCGTATTCCTGCTTGACTTGTTCTGCAATTTCAAGAAGCTGGCGGTTGGATTTCTCTCTTACAGCTGCCTCAACGTCATTGATAGCAACAGTAAACACTTCTTGTGTTTCAATCTGCGCCATTCCATTCTGGAGGATAAGAGTAAAGGTGCTGGTAATGAGATAGGCAATCACAATGCAGCTGAGAAGTCTTCGCTGAAAAGTGTGGGCAATGCCTTCTGAAGTTTTCTTTCTAAAAAAGCGCTCGTGACTAAAAAGAGAAACCAGTATGATAGATACTCCAACAGCCACGGAATTACCGAGCATCATTGGAGCAGTGGCACCCTTGACAAACTCAAAGGCCTGGGAAGAATTATCCATATTGGTCAGGAAAATCAGGATCATATGGATAACTTCGCACACCACAGCAATACATATGCCGTAACTCCAAGTGGGCTTTTTGTTGTCAAACATCAGCTTTCTGAGACCTGCGGCCATAAATCCGGCAAGAATCGTTGCGATGCTGCAGGCAAGCCTCGTATACATACCGCCGCCCCAATACACAGAGAACCAACGATAAAGGCCTCCGATCAGGCCGGATATGATGCCTGCAGGCGCGCCGAAAATAAGACCGGCAGACAGCGGAGCCGCATCACGGACATTTACCGTGGTTCCCAGCCACTGCACGCCATAGCTTGACGCAAAGGCAGAAATACCGCCAAACAAAATACCAATAATAATTTGCTTTGCTATATTCGGCAGTTTTTTTGCCGGAGTATACTTGTCCGCAAGATATACAATCAGAACCAGAACACAGTTAAGCAATATAGGAACTATTAATCTCACACCGAAACCTCCCTATGTAAGCAAACCAAGCAAAGCACGAACGGTGTCTGAAATAGCATCGCTCAGAATACCAAGTATAAAAAGCAAAATCATATATAAAAACATACTGCCTTTGCTGACAGAGTTTTTTATTATGCTGTAATAGAAGTTAAACTGGCCCTGATAATTTTGTTCGCGACTTTGGTTCCATTGATAAGTAATGACATCTTCTCTGTGGTAATCCGCAGGAAGATAATCTTTATATAAATTCTCCTCCAAACGACGAATGCGGTAGCAGCCGGAATCGTTCAGCTCGTAGTTTTCATCCACCGAAATTGTGATAACTGCCTTATTCAGCTTTTGGCGGTGAAATGCGCCGATTCTCGTGATCTCCTCCGGCAATAGTCTGGATTCATTGATCCGAATAGAATAGCCGTATTTTTCAGAAATCACAGGCGTGGTGATCAGATCTCTCAACCGATCCAATGCATTTCCCACATCCACCCGCGGTTTAAAAATTTCATCCAGGGTTTTATGGGGCATACGCCAAATAAAGTAGGCTTCATTGTTGTCAAAATATGGTTGTAATTCCTGCAGATCAACACGGATCAGCGTTCCGTTAGATAACGGCTCTGCTTTAAAGCTCGTAGTGCTTATATGTACAATGTCTACCGTTTTGCCGTTGTAAGCGATCTCTGAGGTATGTTGATTCTTCTTATAGTCCACAATGCAGGCGGCACTGAATACCGCCTGCAGTATTTTTGTATCTCCAAAGGATAACGACACATCTTCAATTTCTTCGTCAAAAACCTGGAATGGCACATACACATTCAGCGACTTGCTTGACTTGATACCCCGTATGTGAATTGCGATGTCTACATAGCTTTTGCTCATTGGGTTCAGCCAGTCGTTAATGTGAATCGTGCTTGTATCCTCACCATCAATCCAAACAGCCCAGCCATCATCAGCAAACTTTCTTTGTTTTTTCGGCATTTTGTTTTCTCCTTTTAAACGAAGCTATTGGCTTTAAGCAAATTGGCGACTTAAAGCCAATAGCCCAAATATAAAAACCAAGTCGTTCTTTTTCTCAAGCTAACTTTTTCTTAATAATGGTAAGGGGTTGCATCAAAGCATTGGCCAAGCAAATTGAAGTATTCATTCCAATCAAATTTCACTTCGATGTCGTATTTATCCAGAATCGTGTTCAGCTCTGCAACCTTCTGAAAGATTTCTTTGATCTGTGCTTTTTCTTCGGCAGTGTATTCTTCGTAATGATCCATGAGGTCATCAATGACAACCTTGAACTTTTTCATCAATTCTTTCTTTTCATTCTGCATTTTGTTTGCCTCCGTTTTTTCTTAAACTTGGTTTTATATTTTCTCTTTTCTGGTATTACATGTCCTTCGGCTTTCGTACCATAGCATAATGGGTGACGGTGCTTTGGGGAATTTGCTCTTCTTTCATTAAATCAAACCCATAATGCTTATAAAGTCCAACATTTGCCTCCTTGTTGGTTTCCAAATAGGCAACCATACGCTCGTCATCGCAAAATTGCAGCATAGGGCGCATCAATTTGCTTGCCAACCCTTTGCCTTGCGCATCTTTTTTGATAGAAAGATTATATAAGTACCAATCGTAATTTTCGGTAAACTCTTTTTTCAAATTCATTGCATAGGTTTCGTAGGTTAAAAGTCTGCCGATAATACCAAGGCCTGCGTGCAGTATAAGGCTCAGCCCGCCATTCATTAAAAACGGAAGGGTTTTGCTGCCCGTAAAACCAAAGGGCAGCCAAACCGCAAAACCGTTAATTTCCTCACTGTCGGCGTAAATCACCGCATCCTCCGTCATAGTTTTAAGGGAAATTTGCATAATCAATTTGGATGCTTTGGCATCGTATTTACCCTTAGTAAACCAATTGTGTAAGGGATAGTCCTGGTAGGCATCGGCCGCCACCTGGGCCAGGCGGTCAAGGTCCTTTTTTTGTACAATATACAAACCCGCTTTTTCTATTGCTTTCTTTGCAAGCGGAATTTCTATTTTCCTAACTAATTTATCCATTTCTACTCCTTACACCACACATCTAAAGCTTGAAGATTAAGCCTTTTTATTCGTTGCCAACTTATGGGTGAGCAAAACGATAATCAATGCCATAAACAAAACAGCACTTACCTTGTGAATAATAGTGAGTGCGGCAATGCCATGAACATTCATAATCACAATACCGGTAATCAAAGCGATACCATAAAATGCTCTCATCAAAATCTCAAGTGCAGGTATTTTCCAGTCCTTTTTAGTTAAGACAGTATAGGCTATCAAAACCAAAATACCGACTACAGAAATAGCAATATGCGCAGTCATACCGGTAGCTCTGAGCAGAAACAACGAAACACCAATGAGCAACATAGCGGGAGTAAAAATCAAATCCTTTTTCATAACAGTTTTCTCCATCTCTTATTTATCAAGTTTTTTCTTGTGGAGTTTATCAAGGCCAAAGAACAAGTATCCAACAACGACAAATGCCACAGAAAGAATGCCAATCCACATAAGAACACCGGAAACGCCCTGTGTATCAAGATTCACAAAGAAATAAGGGTAGATAAGGGGCGTGGTTGTAGTAGGAATAAGGATAGAAGAATCAAACTTCAAAATAACCGCCTGAATAAGAAGGAAAATTACATAAACAAGCGGGAATGCAATAGAAGCGATGGGATAATACCACTTGCACTTCTTACGCTCGTAGAACAAGAACCAGTCAGCTATGTACATAATAGGAAGAACTACGTGGAAGCACAGGCTACCAACACGCCAGTTTGCCTGGGGATCACGACCTTCTGCACCGGCGAGCATAATGTTGAATACAAGGAAAGTAAGCAAAATGCCGAGCATTCCGATAAACTTCAGAATGGGAGCCGCAGAAACGAAGCTGTCTTCTTTCTTCTTTGCTGTTTGAATAAGCGCAGCAAGCATAACACCAATGCAAAGGAAATTGCTGATGTTAGTGAAATGAACGTAGAAATCCCAACGAATCGTATTGATGTTGTCGAAGATTCCAAGGCTTGCAACAAGACCTACGAATCCAAGAGTAAGGTAAATGGTCTGATAAATTAACTGTGCTGTTCTGTTTTTAATCATGATTTTTCTCCTTTTCAAGAATTTATTTTATTTTGCCTTAATAGCAAATTAAAACCTTAACAAGCGCGACACTTTAGATTTTTTAATTCATATTCAAGTTCGATATTTTCTGTCTCCTCCGAAGAATAATGTATAATTAGTCCATTTTCCTTTTCAGTATAACATTTACGGTATGACAAACTTCTTACAAACAAAAAAAGCCGTCGATTCGACGGCTTTTCCTAAGTTTGTTATTAAGATCTTTTTTCCCAAAGCAATCCGCAAGTTTCTTCTGCCCAGCTGTACTGGGACATATACTCACCGATAAATTCGGGCTTTCCGGTTTTTAAATAACTATAATAATCACAATCCATTTTCTCGGGATTCACAGAATAAAGATAGTTGTTTCTCTCGAAAATTTCTTCCATACCAATTGCTTCAAGGGTTTGGCGTAGATCACGAAATAATTGATGGATATAGTTTTGGTTCTTTTGCTCTTCATCGTTTTCCCAGAGTGCAACTCCAATTTCCGCAACCGTAACCCCCGCACCGTTTCGATCCACCAAAAAGGCAAACAACTCTTTTGTTTTTGAACGTTTGAATGTAAGCTTTTCTCCCTTAGCATAGACCTCGAAATTGCCGAAGCATTTTACTGTAAGCGGTTTTTCTTTTTGACGAATCCCTTTGATATTATCAATCTCTATCTGCACGTCTTTGGCCGATACAGGTTTCATTAAGTATCCGGAGGCGTGGAGCTTAAAGGCGGGAATAGCATATTCCTCATATCCGGTACAAAATACGATTTTGCAATCGGGACAAGCATTAAGGATCTTTTCCGCAAGTGCAAGTCCGCCCATACCACGCATATTAATATCCAAAAATGCAACGTCAACCGAATTTTCTTTTACAAAGGCAAGGGCTTCATCACAGCCGGAAAACTGAGAAACTTCAGAGATATCGGGTGATGCTTTAATGGCTGCTACTAAAGCGCCAAGCATTAATATTTCGTCGTCAACTGCTATGGCAATCATTATTCCACCTCCTTAGGAATCGTTATCAAGACCTTGGTGCCAACACCCTGAGTGCTTTCAATTTCAAGTGTGCCGTTTACCATTGCCTTTAATCTTCCACGAATATTACGGATTCCCACGTGTTTTCTTTCGTCAATCAGGACACCTGTATCAAATCCCACACCGTCATCCTCCACCGAAACACAGTAATGGGTATCGGTCTCATAGGAGATTACACGGATTGTCCCTCCTTTTTGCAATTTCATAAGTCCGTGCTTGATCGCATTTTCTACAATTGGCTGAATGGTAAGTGCAGGAATATGAAAATCGTCTGAATTCATCTCAAATGAGAACGTCATATCTGGAAAACGCACGTTTTCAATACTGATATAATGGCGTACGTGCTCCATTTCCTGCGACATTAAAATCGGCTTTGGATTATCCAGTTCTCCAAAATTACCTCTCAGATATTTCGCAAAGTTATGGACAAGCTCTCCGGCCTTGGGCGGATCCAATTCACAAAGCTGCTCGATACTTCCAAGGGTATTATAGATAAAATGCGGTCGGATCTGGCTCATCATTGTAGAAATGCGGCTTTCAGCAAGCTCGGCATTCAAAACCATTTTTTCCGTTTCCAGTTCTTTTGCTTTGGCAAGAGCGTTGATGCTGTTTGGTATAACTTTCAGCACCGCAACCATTATAGCAATAAAGAAAACAATAAAAATGTATTTAGACGCAAGTCCGCCCTTCCATAATCCAAGGTCTGTCATAATAACATCCATGCCGAAAGAGATAAGCGGCAAAATCGAGCCGATATAAAGCCAGCGTTCTTTTCCTTTTGTAACAAAGAACTCTCGTATAAGGCAACCAAGCAGAATGATGTTTACAAGCATTTGCGCAGCAGCCCAGTAAAGCCACAAATCATAAAACAACATATCCGTTAAGATCGGTAAAACAAAAAGCACTGCGTTAACAAAACCGAGAAGAATAACGGTGATTGTACCAATGGTTCTCGTGCCTTTCAGGAAGTGCACAAGCGCAATAGAAAGGAAGAGCATATAGAACATCATTGAGCAGCCCAAAATCGTCGTATTTGATACAACGGATTCGCTCCAGAATGAAACGCCGTCTGCACTATAAGACAGGTATGTGCCTGCGAACAAAATTACGATGCCGAATAACCAAAGAATCTTACTGTTTTTTATATGTATCAGTGTTGAAAACAACGCAGTTCCCAAAACGATAAGAGAAACGATAACAAACACCAGGCCAATATCTCTTTGGGTGTTTCCGCTTTCAAGAACGCTTTTTTCAAACCCAATATCCGTCCATAAAGCCGTGGTGGAAAGCATTTCGTCAATGGCGGTTTCGTTACCAAAACTATGGGGATTATGAACAAGGATCTCGATTGGCTCTTCGCTTTCGGTTGTAAGCGTATAGGCTGTCCACTCCACGCAGCAAGCAGAATCTCCGTATAAAGAATTTTCCACATCCGTTACAAATGGCTCATTTTCACCCTCATAAAATGTCAGGTTAATATGATTGGTATAAAAGGCAATCGGAACATCACCGCTGTAAATACCAACATACTCACCATCCGGCGCCAACATGTGGAAATTGCCTCGCAGGGTCACATCGCCTTCAGTAGAAGGAATATGGTTTCCTTTTACAATTTTTTGCCACTGCCCGTCGGCAATACGGTACTCGCCGTCAAAATATACTTGTGCCACTAAGGCAGGCATAGCTTGCATGCTGTTTGCATTACCATACCACAACAAAATAACAGCTGAGAGCAATAATAACAGAACGCCTGCAATCGTTAGTGTTGTCATATTCAAAAAACGGGACTTGATTTTTTTATGGTTCATTATCTCAACTCCTCAAAAAAGCACTTCACTCGTTATACTTCCTGACTCTCCGGCAGAACGATCTGCGCAATATCTCCGATGTCACAATTCAAAGCCAGACAAATGCGTACGAGCACCTCAGTATTAACATTTTCGTTCTTTCCCATTTTGGTTACAGAGGATTGGCTCACACCCGATATCGCCATAAGGTCTTTCTTTTTCATATCGCGGTCAATAAGCAATTTCCACAGTTTCTTATAACTGATCGCCATTGTAATTCCCTCCGGTATTCCATCAGTGCAAATGTTATTGTTTCATTATAGTACAAAATCATTGCGAACACAATGATTTTAGAATAAATGTCACAACATTTTCAGATTTTCTAAATTTCCAAAAAAGTGAAACAGCGATAGATATTCATCGATTCCTATTGAAAACAAGGAGCCAATGTGGTATACTGTAAAGGATTTATTGGCTCTTTTTCAACTGAGAATGGGGTTCATCATTTGGGTGAAAACCTAAAAGGCGAAAATGTCGCAATGCTGTCTTTCAAAAAAGATGGTTGGTACATAGCAAGATTCGTAGACAAAAGCGGAATTGGCCGCCGCTTTGGTGTAAAAAGGTGTATATGGAAACACCGAGGGGTGCCAAAAAACCTTGATAAATAAAGGATTTTTAAGGAGATAGAAGAAGAAATGAAATTAGGTATCGTGGGACTTCCCAATGTTGGCAAGTCTACTCTGTTTAATGCCATTACCAACGCCGGTGTGCCGGCGGACAACTACGCGTTCTGCACCATTGACCCCAATGTGGGCGTGGTGAGCGTTCCCGATGAGCGGCTGGATTGGCTGGCAGAATTGCATCAGCCCAAGAAGTTCACCCCCGCGGTGATCGAGTTCGTGGACATTGCAGGTCTTGTCAAGGGCGCATCCAAGGGCGAAGGCCTGGGCAACAAGTTCCTGAGCAACATCCGCACCACCGATGCCATTGTCCATGTGGTTCGCTGCTTTGAAGACACCAATGTCACCCATGTGGAGGGCAGCACCGATCCCCTGCGGGACATTGACATCATCAACTTAGAGCTGGTGATGGCAGATATGGAAATGGTGGAACGCCGTATTGACAAGGCCCAGAAGGCTATGAAGGGCGGCGACAAAAAAGCAGCTCGGGAGGCTGAACTGTTCGGCCAGCTGCTGAAGCACCTGAACGAGGGCAAGCTGGCCCGCACCTTTGACGGCACAGAAGATGATATGGCCCTTATCGCCACCTCTGACCTGCTGACTTTGAAGAAGACCATCTATGTGGCAAACCTCGCAGAAAACGAGATCAACGAGCCGGAAAACAACCGCCATTATATGGCTGTGAAGGCGCTGGCTGAAGAAGAAGGCAGCCAGCTGATCCCCATCTGCGCCAAGCTGGAGGCGGATATCGCCGAGCTGGATGACCCTGAGGAAAAAGCGATGTTTATGGAAGAGTTGGGCGTTGCCGAGTCCGGTCTGGATCGGCTTATCAAGTCCTCCTATGCCCTGCTGGGTCTCATTTCCTTCCTCACCGCAGGCTCTGATGAGTGCCGCGCCTGGACTATTAAGAAGGGCACCAAGGCGCCCCAGGCCGCCGGTAAGATCCACACCGACTTTGAGCGGGGCTTTATCCGGGCAGAGGTCATTGCCTTCACGGATATGAAAGAACAAGGCACCATGGCCGCTGCTAAGGCCAAGGGTCTGGTCCGCAGCGAGGGCAAGGAATATGTGATGAAGGACGGCGACATCGTCAACTTCCTGTTTAATGTGTAAAAAAGAAAAGCAGCAGTCAAATGACTGCTGCTTTTTTGCGCCTCAACGGATTTATTATATCACGAGGATTACTTGGCCGTCAAGGTATATGTGGTGATTGTTTATAATTTCCGCAGTTTCAACAAGTCCGTTTTGTGTATTTTGTACATTATTACATATTGCAAATACTTATTATTTATGTTATCTTATAGTCAGAAAGGGTGATACCAATGTACTAAGTAGCAACCCCAAGACAGAACTTCCGATTCGGGAAATGTTCCAACATACAGGATACTCCCTTAGAGTAAGATGGTAAGAATCATAAGAATACATGTTTTGGAGCGGATTTCATAGGTGGATCGAAAGAACTGTCCAAACTGCAGAAAGCGAGGTTAACCAATGATGTTAGATACCAAGATAGCACAGAAGTAGCCCTTAACTGGTGTAAAGAAATCAGTTAAGGGCTACTTCTTTGTTATGTTGCAGTAAAAACAGGGTGCGTGATGCACCCTGTTTTTTATTGGTAATGATTGTCCCAAGCGGCGGGGGGCAATTCGGGTTTCTTATCCCGGCCCATCAGCTGCTGGACGACATCCTTGGGAGAAACGCCCTCCTTTACCACCTGCCAGGCGGCTTTGACAATAGGCATTTCCACATTGTACTTTTCTGCAAGGGTCATAACTGCCGGCAAGGCATTGATACCCTCCACAACCATTCCCACCTGTCGGATGGCTTCATCCACAGGTACACCCTGGCCGATGAGCATACCGCAGCGGTTATTGCGGCTATGGACACTGGTGGCGGTGACGATCAAATCGCCGATACCGGCCAGGCCGCCAAAGGTCTGCTCCCGGCAGCCCATGGCCATTCCCAAGCGGGAGATCTCCGCCATACCCCGGGTAATCAGCGCGGCTTTGATATTGTCGCCATAACCAAGACCGGCCGCCACGCCGGAGGCAAGAGCAATGACATTTTTCACCGCGCCGCACAGCTCCACGCCCAACACATCGTCATTGGTATACACGCGCATACAGGTGCCCCAGAACACATTCTGTACCAGCTCCGCCACCTGCTGGTCCTCACAGGCGGACACGATGGTGGTAGGCAGGTCCTTGGCAACCTCCTCTGCGTGGGTAGGGCCGGACAGGGCCACCAGCTTCACGGTGGGATTTGCGATCTCCTGAGCAATAATGCCCGTCATAGTGAGCAAAGTTGCCTCCTCGATACCCTTGGCCACATCCACGATGATCTGGCCGTCGGGGATATGGGGCGCAGCCTGTCGGGCCGTGGACCGCACAAAGGGTGACGGCACAGCAAACAGGAGGATATCCTTTTGCCGGCAGACCTCGGCAATATCGCCAGTAAAGGCAATGGCTTCCGGGATCTCCATGCCCGGCAGGTTAGGATGCCGGCGGGTGGCGGCAAAGGCCGTCACTTCCTTTTCCAGCGCCGACCACACGGACACGGTATGGCCGTTATTACACAGCATTCTGGCAAGGGCCATACCCCAGGTGCCGGCGCCCAATACGCCAATGTTACTCATAAGTAAATCCTCAGTCTTTCAGAATATAGGCACTGGTAATGAGGCCATAATAGGCCGTGTGGAAATCCGTCTCGTCCTTGGTGCCGGGCTTGTAGCAGCGGTCGCGGCAGGATTCCTCCAGCAAGGACAGGTCCTGATCCTGCTGATAGATCACCTTGCACTCGATGGTCAAGGGCAGTTCCTTGATGGCCGGCACAGACACAGTCTCACCGGGCACCAGGGTCAGACCCAGTTCCTTGACCTTATCGATATCCCGGCCAGACATGGTGCCGGTGACCCGCAGGATATCCTTATCCATTTTATCCAGGGGGATATTCACGGTAAACTCCGGGTTCTTATCCAGCAGACTCTTGGTATGGCGGCTCTGGCGGACAAAGACGATAAAGATCGGCTTCTTCCACTGGACACCCATCGTGCCCCAGCCGATGGCCATAGTATCCACCTCGCCGTCGGCCTGAGTGGTCAAAAGAATACCGTCAGTGATGTTCTTCAAAATATGGGGGGCATAGTCCCAAGGGTTTACATACTCTTTCATAGCATTGCCTCCTGTTTTAGGTTACCTCTATCATAGCCCCAAAAGCCGCAAATGGCAAGTAAATTTTGTAGTATTGACAATTTTGTCCTTTTCTTCTATATTGTAAAGGATGTCGTTTTACGGAGGTGCCCGGTGGATCGCAAGCAATATATCAAAAGCAGTCTGATTGCCCTGCTGGGCGGTGGCATTCTGGCCTTTGGTCTATACCACATTCACGCCCAATCTCATATAACCGAAGGCGGTCAGCTGGGCCTGACGCTGCTGCTGCACCATTGGCTGCGCATCTCCCCTGCTCTATCCGGTTTTATAATTAACACCCTTTGCTATCTGGTAGGCTGGCGGACACTGGGAAAGACTTTTCTATTTTACTCTGGCATATCCGCCGTCAGCTTTAGTGTGATCTACCGCATTTGCGAGCAATTTCCCCCATTGTGGCCCAATGTTGCCGGGTATCCCCTGGCGGCGGCCCTGTTGGGGGCCGTGTTTGTGGGCCTGGGTTGCGGATTGTGTGTCCGCGTGGGCGGCGCGCCCAGCGGAGACGATGCCATCGCTATGAGTCTGAGCCGGATCTGCAAAATCAAAATCGAGTATGTGTATATGATCTCCGATGTGACTGTGCTGCTGCTATCCCTCAGCTATATTCCTGTTCGCCGGATCGGCTTTTCTCTGCTGTCAGTTCTGCTGTCCAGCAAGCTGGTCGGCTTAGTGCAACGATTTCCCGCTCAAAAGAAAGAAGGAAACGCTTTATGAACCGCAAACATTTCAAAACCGTCCTCAAAGACACCCTCCCGGTGCTGACCGGGTATCTGTTTTTGGGCATTGGTTTCGGTATTCTCTTAAAAGAAAAAACCGACTACGGCCTGCTGTGGGCCATGGGTATGGCGGTTTTTATGCTGGCTGGGTCCGGGCAGTATCTGGCTGTGAGCCTGATGGCAGATCACGCGTCCATTCTCAGCGCGGCGATCGCCACCTTTTTGATCAACGCCCGGCATATTTTTTACGGCATTTCTCTCATTGAACCCTACAAGGGAGCAGGCAAGAAAAAGCCTTATATGATTTTTGCGCTCACCGACGAAACTTACTCCCTGGTGACCCAAAACGAGCCGCCGGAGGGTATGAGCCGCCATAGCTACTGCTTCTGGGTGAGCCTTTTGGATCACATCTACTGGGTCACCGGCTGCTCTTTGGGTAATCTGCTGGGCGCGCTGCCCATCAACTTTGCGGGCATTGAGTTTGTACTGACAGCTCTGTTTGTGACAATGTTTGTGGAGCAGTGGCTGACCCACAAAAACCATCTGCCGGCCATCATCGGTGTGGGCGCGACAGCCCTGTGCCTTGTTCTGTTCGGACGGAATATTTTTCTGATCCCCTCTATGGCGCTGATCGCCGTGCTGCTGACCATTTCCAGAAAAACAGGAAGGAGGCAAACCAATGTATAACATCATTATGATCGCCGTAATGGCCCTTGTCACCATGCTGACGCGGTTTCTGCCTTTCCTCATTTTCGGTGAACAGCGGAAGACTCCGGAGATTATTTTGTACTTAGGCAAGGTCCTCCCTTGCGCCATTATGGGTATGCTGGTGGTGTACTGTCTGAAGGATGTTGCAGTGTTATCCGCACCCTTTGGCATCCCGGAGCTTTTAGGCATCGCCGTGGTAGCGGCCCTGCACATCTGGAAGCGCAACAGCCTTCTAAGTATCGGCATCGGCACGGCATTTTATATGGTACTAATACAAGTGGTATTCTAAAAAACGACCCTGTGTAACAACACAGGGTCGTTTTTATTAGCCACCAAAGATCAAGCACCCGAAGTCCTGAGGAACATGGAATGCAGGCTCTTCACAGGTAATGGGGCTCCACGCCAAAAAGTGGGGTTTGACGGTCTCGTCACCGCATTTGTAGAAATTGGCGCGGACCTTTCCCCCTTGTACCGGGTTAAATTCCGGGAAAAACCGACGGATAAAGGCAAAGGGTACCCGATAGGTCAAGGCCCAGCCGCCTTCCGGAAATTCCACTTGGATATCCAGCAATTCCTGCACCTCCGGCACGATCAGCCGGATCAAGCTGGGCAGGTCTCTGCCGTAGCCTAAATAAATTGCGCCGTTGGGATTGATCTCAAAATTGAAGTAATCCACTCGATCGGTGGGCTGCAAAAAAAACTCCAGGCAGCTATCCTCGCAGACCTCCGCCAAGAGGTCCTTGCACTCCATGCGGATATGGGGCTCTTTGGCCGCAAGACGCAGGTAGAAATTCTCTTCATCATAGCAGATCTGGGCCTGGGCCGTCACATCAATGGAATCCGTCCACAGGAGGGTATCGATGGGCAACACCTCGTGGGCAGACCAATCCGGTACGCCCTGTATTTTTTTCATTGTATAGGTTCTCATATGTCAGTCCTCTTGGGCAATTTCCAGCATTGCATTATAGAGCTTGCAGAATTTCTGATACTTTTTCTCCAGCGCAGGGCCACCGTTGGGTGTGTAACGGCGGACCATTTTCACATCCTTGGCTGCCTTTTGCAGATTTTCATACTGACCGGCGGTCCAGGCTGCGATCATAGCCGCGCCCAGGCAGCCCGCCTCTGTGACCGCGGGCACTTCCACAGGCAGGCCGGTGATATCGGCTTGCAGCTGACACCAAACAGGGCTTTTTGCGCCGCCGCCGGTAGCCACAATACTGGAGATTTTCGTACCCTTTGCCAGGATATCCTCGCAATTTTTCCGCAGGACGAAGCACACGCCCTCCATAACCGCCTTGGCCATCTGCACATTGGTGTGCTCCTGCCGCAGGCCGAAGAACACGCCGGTGGCCTCCCGGTCAAACTCCGGGGCATTGGTGCCTACCAGATAGGGCAGGAACAAAATGCCCGTATCCGGCGCTGCCAGCAATTCTTGATTCAGGGTGTCATAGTCCAGATTGTCCATACAGGTCCGACGGAACCAATCCAGGCACACACCGCCGCTTTCCATAACAGGCAGCATAATATAGCTATCGGGAAGGAAGCCGTAGTGCAGGGCCATATCGCAGTCCGGGTCGGGAATACCGTCGGTCATGGCAGTGAGCACCATAGTAGTGCCGGTGGACAGGGTCATACCGCCGGGGGCGGTGTTGCCTGTGCCGATCATACCGGCAAAATGGTCCAGCGTGCCGGTGTTGACCTGGGTTTCCTCGGTCAGGCCGGTCGACTTTGCCGCAGCAGGGGTCAGCGCGCCCACTACGGTACAAGGCTCGATCAGCGCCGGAAGCTGGCCCTCGTTGATGCCAATGGCATCGAGCATCTGCTTCCAGTAGCGCTTCCCGTAAATATCAAAGTAAAAAGAGAAGGTTGCGATGGACATATCGGCGCATTTTTTGCCTGTGAGGCAATAGACGATATAGTCCTTCAGCAGCATATAAGTGGCAACCTTGCCGAAGATCTCGGGGCGGTTGCGCCGCAGCCACAGAATTTTTGTGGCAGGCCAAGTGGGCAGGATCGCCTGCTGGCCGGTCTTCCGGTGGCACTCCCGGGCAGAAAACTGCTTTTCAAGCAAGGCGCATTCTTCCTCGGAACGCTCGTCCATCCAGGAAATGGCGTTGCAGACAGGCTTGCCGTCCGCGTCCAGGCATACGAGAGATTCTGCCTGGCCGGTGAATGCGATCTGGGTCACCTTTCCGGGGTGTTCTGCCATGAGCTGGGACAGAATTTTGGTCAAGCTTTCAAAATATCTTTCCGCATCAAACTCCACAAAGCCGTTCTCCCGGAAATATTCCACAGGCGCACCTTTCTGGCCGATGCAGGCTAAATTTTCATCATAAAGGGCAGCTTTGAGATTGGTACTGCCAAGATCAACACCAATATACATATGGGTGTCCTCCCCTGTTGGGTAATTTTTGAAAAAGGGCCACATCGGTGATGTGGCCCTTTGCCGGAGATAGAATTAGTAACCGACCTTTTCCCAGCACTGGAAGGGAGCAGCCAGCTCTTCACTGATGTAGACCTGGGTCTTCTTGGTCTGCAGCATGGTGGAGGGCAGGTAGGGAGTGATGGGTCCGTGGGTGCACAGACGGGAGATCATTCTCTGCCAGGAGGAGAAGGTACCGCAGGTAGCCAGTGCATGAACTTCGATACGCTCCTTAGCACGCATTACATCCACAGGGCCGATGGTAGCGGCGCAGGGAGGAACGTTTGCGATGTCGCCGGACTGACCGAAGGTACCGTTCAGGGAGTTCTGCATGATGGTCATGGGGTGCAGTTTGACGATCTGAGCAGGCT